>CAYJHG010000280.1:0-2590 GCA_964369535.1 uncultured Desulfovibrionaceae bacterium | reverse complement strand
GCATGTTTTTTCGTTCTAAAAAAAACACCGAATCACCGCGTAAAGTGGTTATTGTGGGCGCCGGTGAAGTGGGCTACCATGTGGCCTTGCGCCTTGCCAATGAGCAAAAACACGTTATAATCATTGACATTAATGAGCAAGCCCTACAACGCATTGACGATACCATGGATGTACAAACCGTGTGCGGTTCTGGTTCAAGTCCACGCGTCTTGCACGATCTTGATTTAAAAAATTCCGATGTTTTTTTGGCAGTAACTAATAGCGATGAAAACAATATCTTAGCCTGCCTTTTTGCCAATACTCTTGCACCCAAAGCCCAAAAGTTAGCGCGCATACGCAATAGAGAATATTTGACTCACAGCAATATATTAGATAATCCTGCTTTAAATATCAATGCTTTAATTAATCCTGAGCAAGAAATTGTGCAAAGCATAGACAAGCGCTTGACCCTACCGGGGGCTGTGGAATATGGCGAATTTGCCGATGGGCGCATTTGCATGATGGCCATGAAAATGCACGAAGGCCCCCTACTTGGCAAGCCATTAAAATATTTCAGAGAAATTGTACAGGAAGAGCAAATTATGGTGGGTGCCATTGTGCGTAATAATTCGCTCATTATCCCGTCTGGCGACTATGCCTTGCAAAAGGGTGATGTGGCGTATTTTTTGTATCAAACAACGGCCCAAACGGCTTTATTGCAAGCCCTTGATCGCACAAGGATTTATGTTTCTTCTGTGTGTATTATGGGTGGTGGCAGCATTGGTTTTTGCATGGCCGAAACCTTTGCGCGCAAGGGCATTGCCGTCACTCTTATTGAGCGAGACGCCGAGCGCTGTACCGAGCTTGCCAATGCCTTGGAGCATGTGACCATATTGCACGGCGACGGCACAGACAAAAGGCTTTTTGAAGAAGAAAACCTTGTGCATACCGACGCCTTTGTGGCTCTAACCAGCGATCAAAATACCAATATTGTGTCTTGCCTTTTGGCAAAATCTCTTGGTATGCGCGAAGCGGTTTCGCGTGTAGACAAGGCGGAATACCTTTATTTGCTTGAACAAATTGGCATAGACCATAGTGTTAGCTTGCGTCATTCGTCTGTAAACAGTATTTTGCAATATGTGCGTCAAGAATCGGTTATTTCTTGTGTTTCTGTGGGAGATGAAGCTGCTGAAATTATTGAAGCAAAAATGAATAAAACATCTCCCCTTGTGGGGCGGGCTGTGTATGCCTTAGGCCTTCCCAAGGGTGTGCTTATGCTTGCCATTATACGCGAAGATGCAGCCTATATCCCCAAAGGCGACACTGTCATCAATGCAGGCGATCGCATACTTTTGCTCGCTTTGCGCAATGTTATAGGCCAATTAGAAAATATTCTTTCATAATAGCATACGCTTGGTGCTACGTCCTGTAGCACACAAGCTATCGCAAGCGTCACTGGCGCCGAAAATGAATTTCGGCTGGTTTTGGCTTGCTCCGCTGCGCGGCTAGCCCGCTTCCTGCGGGCTTAATATCGCATTACCCTGCGCGGCCTATTCTTACTGAAAATAACAAGCATTATAATTTTCATAAAGGCAACTTTACTACAATTAGTTTTTTTAGTAATATACTATATATGGCAAACATTATATTTATCATAGGTTTACTATTTTTTTGCATGGCACTTTGCATGACAAGTATTTTGGCTGTTTCCTATTGGTACGCTGACGGGGCAGAATTTGGCATTCTTGCAGCTATACTTGCCACGCTCTTTTGTGGTTTGCTTTGCATGCCAGCTTATTGGAAAAAAAAAGCAGGTTTTAGCCAGCAAAAAGCCTTTGCCACCGTTGGAATTTGCTGGATTGCGACCAGCCTTGTGGGCGCTTTTCCCTTTATTTTCACAGGCGAATTAAACTTCACCGACGCCTTTTTTGAAAGTGTTTCCGGCTTTACCACCACCGGTGCCAGCATTTTGCCCGATGTGGAAATTATACCAAAAAGCTTGCTGCTTTGGCGCTCTCTTACCCATTGGCTTGGCGGCATGGGCATTGTTTTACTTTCTTTAGCTCTTTTTTCGCTTTTGGGCGTGGGCGGCATTCAGCTTTATAAAGCAGAAGTTTCCGGCCATATGCCAGACAGGCTCACCCCAAGGCTGCGCGACACCGCAAGCCTACTCTGGAAAATATACATGGTCATGACCTTAGCCCTCATCCTGCTTTTATACTTGGGCGGCATGGGCTTATTTGACGCCATAAACCACAGTTTTGCCACCATAGCCACTGGCGGATTTTCCACCCGAAATGCATCCCTTGCTGCGTTCCCAAGTCCTTTTATTCAATGGACAATTATCTTTTTCATGGCCATAGCCGGTATTAATTTTACCCTGCACTTACGTTTTTTGCGCGGCCACAGGTTGTGTTTTTTTCAAAATGCCGAATGCCGCACCTATTTATGGGTGCTTGGCCTAAGCATCTTTGTCATCAGCCTTAGCCTTTGGTCAAATCAAGTATTTTCTTTGCAAAGCCTTGGTGAACTCGAAGCCCTTGTCCGTGCCGCGGCCTTTCAAGTGGTTTCCCTATGCACAACCACAGGCTTTGCCTCCGAAAATTACGCC
>CAYJHG010000279.1:0-2610 GCA_964369535.1 uncultured Desulfovibrionaceae bacterium | reverse complement strand
GTTGTAATTGCACATTTTAACAAAAAAAGCTCCCTTTTGAACAAAAGGGAGCTTTTTTATGTCTGTTATTT
This sequence comes from uncultured Desulfovibrionaceae bacterium, assembly GCA_964369535.1. GTDB lineage: Bacteria > Desulfobacterota > Desulfovibrionia > Desulfovibrionales > Desulfovibrionaceae > CAYJAD01. The sequence continues at coordinate 2,539 of CAYJHG010000279.1, read as the reverse complement.
TATGGTATTGCGTAAAATTCCAATGTTTTCCACTTCAAGTTCCATGACGTCGCCGGAACGCAAAAATTTAGGGGGGTCAAAAGCCATGCCCACACCAGATGGTGTGCCGCTGGAAATAATATCACCGGCCAATAAGGTGGAGCCTTGGGACATGACGTGGATGAGCTTTGCAATGGGAAAAAGCATCATGTTTGTATTGGATCTTTGGCGTTCTTCACCGTTGATTTTGCAGCTTATTTCAAGGTTTTGTGGGTTGTCAATGTCTTGCCTACACACAATGCAAGGACCAAAAGGGGCAGATTCGTCTAAGCTTTTGCCAGCATACCATTGAGTTGTGCGGCGTTGCAAATCACGGGCTGAAAGGTCATTGATAATGGAATAACCAAAAACGTGCTCCAGAGCTTTTTCTTCAGGAATGTCACGACCACTCTTGCCAATAATAACGGCCAATTCCACTTCATAATCATAGCTTTGTGTTATATTTGCATGACTTTCTACGGCTACATTGGGATCTACAATGCTGGTGCAAGGCTTGGTAAATACAAAAGGAAATTCCGGAAGCTTTTGTTCCACTTTATCGGGTCTGGTAAATTCTTCCAAATGAGCTCTATAATTTATGCCTGTGCACAAAATATTGCGCGGAGGATTTGTGTAGGGAGCTTTAAGATTGCATGTGGCAAAAGGCACACGCGCGTGGCTAAGTTCGCGAGCTCGCGACAGAATTTCTTTTAATCGCACATAGGTATCTGCTTGCTCCACAGCCAAGCGCAAACTTGAGGGCAAAGAAGGTTCGGCTTTTTGAGCATCTATAATGCAATCTTCTTCGGCTTGCCAAATACCCCATCGCACATCTTTTTCATTACTTTGCAAAACATAAGACACTAAACGCATAAAAAACTCCTTATTATGTTAATAAATGCAATGCCTGAAGGGCATGCTGTTTTCTCCGTAAATCACACTGTAAGGCTTCAATTTCGTGCAGCAACATAGCTTCTATATCTTGAGCTGAAAATTGCCCGTGCAGCTTATACACATTGCCAAGGGCATTACCATAAGTCGGTGCCGTATTTATGCCGCCACCGCTTCGCTTTTGATGCTCCACAGTGCAAAAACCTGTGTAGCAAGCCAATTTTCCTTTTTTCAGAAGCATAAGATCCCTATGCTGATCGTCACGCTGTGAGGGCGAAAAAGACAAATTAAAACCCGTTTCAAGCAAATCTTCTGTTCTGAAAATATGACAACAGCCCGTCACTGAAGCGCAGGGTCGTATATAGGTGCAAGCGTCGTATAATTCCCCCATACACAAAACATGGCGCACTCCAAAGGGTTCTCCCTTTGCCAAATGTGGCGAAAAAGCGTCTTGAGCTAAAAGGGTTGGATTTTCAGCAGAGGTGGCAAAAAAATCTTGTAAGAGTGCATCTTCAAAAATAAAATTCCCTTCAAGATGCAAAGGGCCACATTGACTTATGCCGACATTGCCAGCATCCACTATATGGCAGCCCCATGTGTGGGCTTCGGGATATTCGCGCATGGCACGGCTTAAAGAGCGCAGCCAATGGGGCGGCAAAAGCGCATCGTCGTCCACATAGGCGGCAAAGGGCAGGGCTTGTACTTCTGGTAAGTGTGCAAGCCAATTTCTGGCAGCAGGGGCACCCACATTAACAGGCAAAGTATGCACCTGCATGATTTTACCATAGCGCTCTTGCCAACGCTGTAAAACTTGGGGGGTATCGTCGGTGGATCCATTATCAAGGCATACAAGTAAGGCCATGTCTTCTTTGGAAGCAAACAAAGAAGCGAGTAGGGCGTCCACATCTTGCGCTTTATTCCATGTATAGATGAGCACAGCACATGGCCCTAAGGGGGCTTCTAAGGGGGTGTGCAAGCCAAGGGCATAATCGTGCATGGTAAGTTGTAATTGAGTATGCCAGGGGCGCAAAGTGAGCACGTCTTTCCAAAGTTCCAAGGCGGCTTCCACTTGCCCCATGCGGGCTAAACAATGGCCTGCTCTTTCCTTGGCAAGGGGGGTGTAGGCAAAGAGCGGCTGCAAGAGCGTAAGGGTTTTTTGCCAATCTTGCTCTTGCCATGCTACATGTGCAGCTTGCCAGGCTTGTGCAGGGCTTGGCAAGTTTTCGCTGTTTTTTATTTGCGCACACAAAGAAAGCATGGCTAAGCGTTCTGGTGCCAGAGCATATTTTGCTTTTTTTGATAATGCTAGAATTTGCGTAGCTAAGTTTGCGTCAGTTGGATCGCACTCAAAGGCCGCAAGCAACACTTCTATAGCCAAAGGCCAAAGCTCTTCTTGCCCTTCTGCTAATAGGCGCAGAGTTTTTTGCCCCCATTCTAGGCAATGGTACTTGCCGGAGCTTGCGTATAAAAAACCGGTAGCTATGGTTTGTGGAATGGAAATTGTGTGTGTCATGTGGTGTATGGTATCTTGCTTAGCCTGAACTTTCAAGTCCGACTGTACGCTGTATTTTATTAAAACAGTTAGCCCTTGCCAAAAATACATTTGTGGTTAAATATGTGCTTGCTCATG
>CAYJHG010000278.1:0-2616 GCA_964369535.1 uncultured Desulfovibrionaceae bacterium | reverse complement strand
GCGACCCTTGGAATGAACCACGCATTGAGTACGCCACCATGCTACTGGCACAGCGGTGCGGCATTACCATACCCAAGTTAGAACTGCACTCTTTCCCCCAAGGTGACGTACTTCTTTTAGAGAGATTTGACCGCCAAGACGGACAAGCAAAACATGTTATTTCTGGCTTTACACTTAACCGCCTAGCAGAAGATGGCGATTGGGGAAGCTATCAAGATATGGCTATCACCGCTCGCCGCTATGGTGCATTTTGCCAAGAAGAAATTTTTAACCGCATGGTGTTTAATGCCATATGCTCCAACCGTGATGACCACCCACGCAATCATGCCTTTTTTGTAGAACAAAACCGCCTTGCCTTAACCCCTGCCTATGACATTGTACCCAGTGCCGTAAACATCAAACCACTAGAACTGGCACTGCGTTGCGGTAAAATGGGCCGTGAGGCCAGCATAGAGAATTTATTGAGTGATACTAAGCCTTTTGGTTTAAGTTTGTCCCAAGCAAGGGACATAATAACAGAAATACATAGAATCACTGACGACTGGCAAGAACATTTTGCAGGACATGGCGTAGGTGAAAAGGACTTGAATATGCTAGAAATAAGGTTTACTTTATAGTCAAGTACTCAACTGCTAGTGTGAACTTATTTCACATATAATAAAAATAACTTTACTACCTGTTTTTCATTTACTGCCTTGGAGTAAATTATGCCATTACCGTGGGAACAAATCGAAGCAAACGCCTTACATTTTGCAAAAAAATGGAGTGAGCGTGAAGGGAAAGAAAGGCAGCAAGCTCAAATGTTTGTGCGTGAGCTTTTACTTTGCTTTGGCATAGATGACCCACTAGATAATGGTGAATTTGAACGGCCTTGCAAGAAAGAATTTGGTGATGATGGTTACATTGACTACTTTTCTCCCACACGTATCATTATTGAAATGAAAACCAAGGGGCGAGGTCTTAAAAAGGCTGATGAACAAATAAAAAACTATGTACTACATCTTCCAGCAGAAGATATGCCTGCACTTATAATGATATGTGACTTTGAAAATATAATTTTAACGCACAGGACAACTGGAAAACAAAAAACATTTAAAATAAAATCTCTTTACAGAAATGTCCGTGAATTTGCCAACATTGCAGGATACAAAACAACACGTACCTACGATGATGAGATTGATGTAAACGTAAAAGCAGCAGAAAAAATGGCCATGCTACATGATGCCATAAAAAATTATGGTTATGAAGGTCACAAATTAGAAGTGTATCTTGTACGGTTGTTATTTTGTTTATTTGCTGAAGACACGGGAATTTTTCAAAAGTCATCCTTTGTTAACTTTGTCGAAAACTCTTTACCAGACGGGACAGACCTTTCCATACGACTTGGTAAGCTGTTTGAAGTATTAAATTTATCGAAAAATGAAAGAGCCAAAAGAAAAAACCTTCCTGCTGAAATGTCTACGTTTTGCTATATCAATGGAGGACTGTTTGCAGATATTTTGCCTACACCCGACTTTGATGCAAAGATGCGAAAAACGCTTTTAGAATGTTGTTCTTTTGACTGGAGCAAGATTTCCCCTGCTATTTTTGGGGCTATGTTCCAAGGTGTTATGGATAAGAAGCAAAGACGAGAACTTGGTGCTCACTACACAAGCGAAGAAAATATCCTAAAACTTATAAATCCTCTTTTTCTCGATGACCTCTGGGAAGAGTTTGATAAAGTCAAAACAACCCCCAAGCTGCTAGATAAATTTCATAGTTACATTGCAAACTTAAAGTTTTTAGATCCAGCCTGTGGTTGTGGAAATTTTCTTATTTTAACGTATAGAGAGTTACGCAAATTAGAAATTGAAATCTTAAAAATGCGACATTCTTCAACACGAAAGTATATAGCCATTGAGACTTTATTAAAAGTCAAAGTAGAGCAATTTTACGGTATTGAGTATGAAGAATTCCCTTGTCAAATAGCTCAAGTGGGCATGTGGCTCATGGACCATCAAATGAACCTCCGTGTAGCAGAAGAATTTGGAGAATATTATGTTCGCCTACCACTAACACAAGGGGCGACCATTAAACATGCCAACGCCATACGCATAGACTGGGAAGACCTCATCCCTAAAAATGAGCTAAATTATATAATTGGTAATCCTCCTTTTGTGGGCGCGAGAATAATGTCTCAAGACCAAAAAAGCGACTTATTAAGCCTTTTTGAAAATACAAAAAATGCAGGCAATCTTGATTATGTCTGTTGTTGGTATAAAAAAGCCGCAGATTTCATGCGTGAAACAACAATTCAAGCGGCTTTTGTGTCAACTAATTCAATTTGCCAAGGTGAGCAAGTGGCAAATCTCTGGAAACCCCTTTTTGAAAGCGGGGTTTTCATTAACTTTGCCTATAGAACTTTTCGTTGGAACAATGAAGCAAGGGGTAAGGCTGCAGTTTTATGTATAATTGTGGCATTTTCATTTATAGAAAGACAGCATAAGGAAATTTTTACGGAAGAGCTTACAATACAAAATGCTAAAAATATAAATGGTTATCTTTGTGATGCACCAAATATATGTGTAGAAAGCAGGCAAAAGCCTATCTGTGACGTCCCAAGTATAGGTATTGGAA
>CAYJHG010000277.1:0-2631 GCA_964369535.1 uncultured Desulfovibrionaceae bacterium | reverse complement strand
AAATGTTCCTTTAAATTCTATACTAATAATACATCTTTTTTCATCTTTTTTTGATGCACACAAGAAAAGAAATGATCCTAAGCAAATTATTTTCGCATCGAATATTCAAAATATTCATTATACTAAAAAAGAAAATAGAAATATACACATTCAAGATAAAAGAAATATTTATTTTTTGCTGTTAGAATCTTACATTTCCGAAAGGGCATTCACAAAGCTTTATGGAATAGATGACAGCGAAACAACAAGCTTTTTAAAAAATAACCACTTTACCGATTATAGTAATTTTTTTTCCAATAGATCCTCAACGCTCATCGCTTTAAAAACAATTTTTAATAGTAGCCTGTTAGAAAGCAAAAATGATCAAGCTTTTGCTTTGGATGTGCTCCGCGAAAATGACTATGTTTGTGAATTTTTTGATACTAGTCATTTTGTATTTGGGCGATATATAGCAGAAGGCGAATTTGCTTCATTCTATATGGCCCCTTGGAAGCATGCATTGCATATTCACCTCGCCCCCATTTGGGCTCAATCTGTTTTTTTAAGACAGATTATCCAAAGTCCAGACCCTTTTGATGTTGATAAAGCTTCAAACACTACTGATTTTTATACTTCTTTTTACAGTAGGCTCACAGCTCAAACTTCTTCTCCAAGATTTATGGCTATCCGTTTTGGCACCATTCATCAAGTCACTAGAATACCATGGAAAAAAGATGTTGAAGCTTTTTTAGAAAATCATAGAACAGCAACCGTCAAGGCACAAAAGATAATAAAAGAAGTGGTTGAAGCCATTACAAAGGCAGATCCACAAGCCTTTATTATTGCCGTAGGATATCATGGTTCTTTGCGGCATAATAATGCCTGGGCGGGGCAAGACGCTCACAAAGCCCTTCAGGAACGCAATGTAAGTTTAGAAGATCTTGCTTTAGACCACTTCAATGTACGGTGCGCCATTCGTTGGCCCAATGAATATGTAGCACAAGATTTGTATTCACACGTAAACATTTTTCACCATGTATTTATGGCTCTTGGTGCCACGAAAGAAGATTTGCCCCCACAAGAAGAAAATCTGTCTATATTGCCTTGTGGGCTCGTAAGCGTTCGCAATGGTAAGATTTTACCTGCCTTGGAGAATTATAATCCCAGCGCCTCTGTGCATCGCTTGTACCAACGTTTTGTGGAAAAAAAATCCACCATACAAGAATGCTTAACTCTGGCTTCTTGTTTACAGAACAAAGAAGCGCTTAAAGTGTTGGAAAAAACTTATATTCAATATCCTCAGTCTCAAGAAGCATTATTGCGGCTTGGAGATAAACATTTTTTGGACGGAGACATTAAGCGTGGTTTTACGCTCATTCAGCAACTTGTTAATATTGCACCTGAAAATAAAGAGGGGATATTGTGCCGTGCAAAGCAGCTTCTAGAAATTGCACCGCAAAAAGTTTCGCAACTTATTGAGGAAAACAATGAAAAAACACCCTCTGCCGAGCTTCTTTTTGTAGGCGCTTGTGCATGTCTTAAACTTGGGCAAGACGATCTTGCCTTTGAATATGTAACACGCTTAAAAAACTACAAAAATGATTCAAATTATCACTATTATATATGCAACATTCTTTTGAGCATGAAAAAATATGAAGAAGCTTGCCTTTTTTCAAGGACATTGCAAAATAACAACACAGCTAAAGCAATGAACAATATGTACTATGAAATTGCTATGATTTCTGAAATATTAGCACAAAACTGGGAAGAAGCAGAGAAAAAATGCCAAGAAGCCTGCTCTTTTCGCGAGCGAACATCATGGAGTTGGGTTAGCTATGCATATGTTTTGCAAAAACTTGAGCGAGCTGACGAAGCTTTTGATATACTTTTAAAGGCAAGCTCTTTGGCCGACAATAATATTCATATATATCAAGCTCTTGGACGATTGGCAATACAGTATAATCTTAATGAACCTTCTTTAGAAGAAGTTAAAGATTATGCAAAAAAAGAACTAGATAAGCTTATACGATTGACCATTGCAACAGGTGTGATGGATAAAGCATGGTATTTTTCGCAAAATAAAGATTTTCAAAACAGCAGTACAGCTCAATGGCATTATCTTTCACAAGGAATGTATCAAGGTGCTGAGCTTGTGCCTTGGTTTAACTCTTTCGTGTTTTTGTTTCAAAATCCATCTTTATATTGGGCCGGTCAAAATCCCCTTATTTGGTATTTGCAAAAAGGTTTACAGCAGCGCTTAGCCCCTTCACTCATACATCATCCTCGCGCACTCTTACTAAAAAATCCTCATTTAGAAAAAAATGTTAAAGATTTTTTGCAAGAAATGAAAAAACAGTGGAAATAATTTCACGCCTATAATTTATATATTTTTTTGGGAATTTTCAAAAAACCGCGACAAAAGAATTTTAGCGATGCCGTGGCGTCTAAAATATGATGCTAAGCGCTTACTAATCGGATTTAGTATCCACAAATTTGGTCATGGGGCAAAAATCCATCCTATCACGGTATACGCACATACGTGCCATAAAAAACGCTTGTACAGCCTGGTTCATCCACCATGGGCACGTCTGCATCCCTTGACACTACAATGACATCTCCATCTTCGCTGATTTCATATTTATAAAACATAAA
>CAYJHG010000276.1:0-2654 GCA_964369535.1 uncultured Desulfovibrionaceae bacterium | reverse complement strand
GGCGGCACATCTTCGTGTTGCAACAAATAGGGCAGACCTTGTTCTAACCAAGGCTTGAGCAGAGGAGATATGTTTACGCCTGTAAAAGCCATGAGCACAGCCTCCAAGCCACGTCAATTTTGGGTAAATTGGGCCATATTTCTTCACGTCCATTGGTGCCCACCACCACCATGCTATTGGTGGCTGTGGCAAAACCGGAGTTGGCAGCATTGATATTGTTGGCAGCAATAATATCGGCATTTTTTCGCACAAGTTTTTGCAGAGCCAGCGGTATGAGGTCATTGCTGCTTTCGGCGGCAAAGCCTAAGATTTTTTGGTGGGGCTGTTTGTTTTTACCAAGGTTTTCTAATATATCGGCATTGGGGGTAAAATGTATGTCAAAACCTTGGGGAGCGTTGCTTTTTTTAAATTTTTCTTGTATATTATTGTGGCTTGCTGGTGGAGTTGGGCTATAATCTGCCACGGCTGCGGTGAAAATGCCCATATCCATATGAGGCCATAGGTCGGTAGCGGCTGTAAACATTTCTTTGGCACTTTGCACCTTATGCATGTGCATGAAGTTTTCTGTGGGTAAATAGCAATCGTCTGCCACAGGGCCGCACACGGCGTGTACTTCTGCCCCACGAAGCCAAGCAGAAAGAGCTAAACACGCTCCCATACGCCCGGTGGACGGGTTTGACCAATAGCGCACAGCGTCCCATTGTTCACGGGTGGGGCCAAGAGTCACGAGCACTTTTTTTCCAATCATATCTTGGGGGGCTAGTAATTTTAAAGAAGCAAGCCAAATATGGCGTAAATCTGCAAGCCTTCCTTGTCCTTCGTCCTTACAAGCTGTACTGCCCATGCCGGGTGCTACAATATACACGCCACGTTTTTGCAATATGGCCAAATTTTCTTGGGTGGCAGGGTGCTCCCACATTTTGGGATTCATGGCAGGAGCTAATAATAAGGGGCCAGAAAATGCCAAAGCTTGGCAAGCTAAAAGAGTATGGGCTTGGCCGCTGGCTAGTTGGGCAAGCGTTGCAGCAGTGGCTGGCGCTATAACCATAACGCTAGCACATTGGCCTGGTTCTAAGTGGCCAAAAATGCTTTCTTTATCCCACATGTCTGTATATACGGGCGCAGCCCCCAAGGCTTCAAAAGTTAACGGCGCAATGAATTTTTGTGCGCTTTCGGTAAGAGTGGCGCCAACGCGCAGACCACTTTTAAGCCACCAGCGTAAAAGATCCGGAGCGCGAAATGCAGCAATGGAACCGCAAACGCCAAGGTGTACACCTTTATGGGCAAAGGGGCTAGCTTCGCCAAATATATAAGGGGCATTATATGTGGAATGGGTCATATTTTCCTCTTGGCAGAAAATGTTGATAATATGCGACATCTGGCGCAATCCGCTGCGTAAGATCTCACGGAGCATTGACGCTAGTCAATATGGGAAACAAGCATGTAATCTTGTTGGACAAGGCTTGATTTTTTTTATATCAAGGTTTTTGCAAAAGTCTTATATCCCAAAGGTCACACATTGACAAGGAAACAGCATTTGTGACCATGATTTTTTAAAACAATTAAAACCGAAAGATATATATTATGGACGAAAAAGAATATTGGCTTACATCCTATCGCTTTGACTTGCCAGAAGCGCAAATTGCTCAATTTCCAACCGAAGAGCGTGGGCAATCACGTCTTTTACTCATGCCACGCAAAGTTAAGCATACAGATATTAATGAGTGGAAGCACGCAAATTTTGCCGATATAGGCCAGCATTTGCCCAAGGATTGTTTGCTTGTGGTGAATAATTCTCGTGTTTTACAGGCAAGGCTTTTGGGTACCAGACCCTCCGGTGGCAAGGTAGAATTTTTGCTTTTGACACCCTTACCCTTGGTAACAACACAAGCCATGCCCGCCAAAGAAATGGGTAAAATTTCGCCTTTTAGTGCAACATTTTTAGAAGATCTTGAAGATGGGCAATGGTTTTGCGCCGAAGCCCAAGGCCTTGTGCGGGCCGGTGGGCGCGTGAACGATGGAGATGTTTTCCGTTTTGGTGCGGGAATTATGGTGCAAGTGCTTGAATCCGGCCCCTTTGGGCAAAGGCGCACAGTGCTTTTTTGGAAGGGAGACCTTGCCGACGCCTTTGCCGCCACGGGGCATATTCCCTTGCCCCCGTATATTAAAAGGGTGGATGACGACGAAGACCAAAGCCGTTATCAAACCATATTTGCCAAAAAAGAAAAAACAGGCTCGGTGGCAGCACCTACGGCCGGCTTGCATTTTACCGAAAGTATACAAAAAAATCTTGCTTCACATGGTTGTGAATGGGCCGAGGTCACCTTATATGTGGGCTATGGCACCTTTAGCCCTGTGCGCGTAGATGATATACGCAGCCACCGTATGCACAGAGAATACATAGAAATTCCCGAAAGCACCGCCGAAGCCATTGCCAAAGCCAAGGCCGAAAAGCGTCAGGTCATTGCTGTAGGAACTACGTCGGTACGCGCACTTGAAGGTGTGGCAGAGCTTTGCGGTAAGGTGCAAGCATATACAGGCTGGACAGACATATTTTTATATCCCGGGCGGCGCTTTAGAGTTGTGGACGGCATGATTACCAATTTTCATTTGCCGGAATCTTCTTTGCTCATGATGGTATCGGCTTTTGCCGG
>CAYJHG010000275.1:0-2661 GCA_964369535.1 uncultured Desulfovibrionaceae bacterium | reverse complement strand
ACTACCAAGGACAAGGAGCGTTACCACAAGCTTACATGCAACGCTTTGCATTCATATGTCATTGCGAGAAAATGCGCTGCAAGGCTTGCGTTCAACGGTGGGTTTTTTAGCGCATTTTCGTGGCAATCCATGCCTTTCAATTGTCGTATAAAAAGATATTCATTGAGAAATCAATTGTATATAAGCCCGTTCACGGGTCGCAAGTAACAATTATGCAGATGTCAGGCCTTTAAAACACCCCTGCTAAGGGCCAGCTGGTAAGAGAGCCTTACAGGCACATAAGAAAAACCACCAGCTAGGCTTGTGGGTTCTTACTTACCCAAAAGACAAGGCTTGTGCTTTCGCCATAAAGTACCTATATTTTATTTATGCATTTAAAAACACCTGCATAACTATACAAAAGAACTCATATAGGCTACTTTTTGCCAACAAACTTGTAACTATGGAATATCCCATGCAAAATACACAAGAATTTACCTTTGAAGCAACCAAAGCTAAAGACAATAATGCTCTTGAAAATGGTAGCTTCTTATCAGATAAAGCCCTACAGCAGATACTTAATGCCCTGCAACCGAAACCTTTCCGCAAAAGACACCCCATTCTCTTTTGGTTATTCATTATCCTTATCATTACCACAATTTGCATAAGTATTTTTAAAGGTTCCGCAAGCTCTATCTTAGGAGACCGCATTGCGGTTGTGCGCATTGACGGTACCATTCTTAAGACCAAAGATTTGCTGAAATGGATTGAAACTTTAAAAAGAGATAAAAATGTAAAAGGTGTTCTTTTGCGCATTAATTCTGGTGGTGGTGGTGCTGCCTCTTCGCAAGAATTATATGATGCGTTACGCGATCTTAGCCGAAAAAAACCCCTTATCACTTCCATAGGCTCCGTGGCGGCTTCCGGTGGACTTATGGTGGCCATGTCCTCTGAATACATTGTAGCAAACCCAAGCTCTGTTGTGGGTTCCATTGGCGTTCGTATGAGCATTCCACAAATTCAGGGATTACTTGCAAAAATTGGTGTGCATCAAGAAAGCCTTACCACTGGAACATTTAAAGATACCGGTGCCATAGATAGACCTTTGACTGAAGAAGAACGCGTGTATTTACAAAGTTTATTACACGACATGTATAACCAATTTGTAAACTTGGTGGCTGAAGGACGCAAAATACCTGTGGAAAAAATAGAAGCCATTGCTGATGGACGCGTATTTACAGGGCGTGAAGCCAAAGAACTTGGCCTTATTGATGAACTTGGTGGGCAAAACAAAGCCTTAGAAAAACTTTATGCCCTAACCAAGGTTTCCTCTGAAACCCCCTTGCAAGAAATGCCAGACCCAGAGGCCTTACTTGAAAAATTAGCCCAAAGCTTTTCCAAAATAAGCCTTTCACTCTTGCAAAATTTTACGCAAGAAGAACAGCAACCCGGTTTTTTGTATCAACAGTAATAACACCAAATTTAAGGGGTAAAGAAAAACTTTTTGGCATAAGCAAAAGTTATTCTTTACCCCTTAAGGCAAAACTTTAAAGCTGTATATTATACTTTAGCAGCTGTTTTTAAATCATTTATAGCATCTGTAGCTTCCCAGAGAAACTCAGGCAATTCACGCCCAAAGTGCCCATAGCAAGAGCTCTTTTTATAAATGGGGCGACGAAGATCAAGGCGCTGAGAAATAAAATATGGGCGCAAGTCAAAAACTTCTCGCACAGCGCGGGTAAGCGCTTCGTCTGAAATATCGCTTGTTCCTAAAGAAGAAACAAGCACAGACACAGGCTCAGCCACACCAATGCAATAGGCAATCTGCACCTCACAACGTGAAGCAAGGCCAGCCGCAACCACGTTTTTTGCTATATAACGCCCCATATATGCGCCGGAACGGTCTACCTTTGAAGGATCCTTACCTGAAAATGCACCACCACCGTGTAATCCAGCACCGCCATAGGTATCTTGAATAATTTTACGGCCTGTGAGTCCACAATCGCCCATGGGGCCACCCACCACAAAGCGGCCGGTGGTATTAATATAAATTTCGCAATTTTTTTCTGTGAAAAAACCTGAAGGCTCAAGCACGGGACGGATAACATGGGTGCGAACGGCATCCACAATATCCTCTTGGCTGACACCATCGGCATGTTGCGTGGACACAACCACATTGTTAATGCAGGTGGGCTTACCATCTACATATTCAAAAGACACTTGTGTTTTGCCGTCGGGACGGAAAAAGTCTACAATGCCTGCCTTGCGCACGCGGGTAAGCTGCTCTGAAAGTTGGTGCGCCCAATAAATGGGAGCCGGCATAAGCGTGCTTGTTTCATCACAGGCAAAACCAAACATCATGCCTTGGTCACCAGCACCTTGCATTTCGGGCGCAACACGGTCAACACCTTGGGCAATATCGGGAGATTGCTTATCTATGGAAGAAATAACAGCGCATGTTTGCCAGTCAAAGCCCATATCCGAACTTGTATAGCCAATATCGCGTATGGTTTCACGCACCACTTGTGGAAAATCAGCATAGCCCTTGGTGGTAATTTCACCGGCAATAACAGCCATACCTGTGGTTACCAAAGTTTCGCATGCAACACGCGAATCTGGATCTTGAGCAAGCAAAGTATCTAAAATAGCATCAGAAATTTGGTCGGCCACTTTATCGGGATG
>CAYJHG010000274.1:0-2665 GCA_964369535.1 uncultured Desulfovibrionaceae bacterium | reverse complement strand
TTGACCACTTCAGGAATAACAGGATTTACCTTGCCGGGCATAATGGACGAACCGGGTTGTAATTGCGGCAAATTGATTTCATTAAAGCCGCAGCGCGGGCCTGAAGAAAGCAAGCGCAAGTCATTGCATATTTTAGAAATCTTAACAGCGGCACTTTTAATAGCACCGGAAACTTGCACATATACGCCAGTATCCCATGTGGCTTCAATCAAATTGGGCGAAAGGCGCACATCAAGGCCACTCACTTCTTGTAATTTTTGCACGCACACTTGGGCATAACCTTCCGGAGAGTTGATGCCGGTACCTATGGCAGTGGCGCCCATATTCACAGACAAAAGCTTTTCCGCAGCATATTCCAGCCTGGCCTTTTCCACTTCCAGTGTTGTGCCATAGGCTGAAAATTCCATACCCAAGGTCATGGGCACGGCGTCTTGCAATTGCGTTCTGCCCATTTTCACAATATTTTTAAATTCTTCACCCTTGGCATTAAAGCCTTGGCGCAAACGCTCTATGGCTTCCAAAAGCCTTTGCACATTGGCATGCAAAGCCAAATGCAAAGCTGTGGGATAAGCGTCGTTGGTAGATTGTGAGCAATTTACATGATTGTTGGGGTGGCAATGGTCATATTCACCCTTATTATGCCCCATAAGCTCCAAAGCTCTATTGGCAATAACTTCATTGGCATTCATATTCACCGAAGTTCCTGCACCGCCCTGTATACAATCCACAGGGAATTGATCGTGCAACTTGCCGGCAATGAGTTCATCACAAGCAGCACAAATGGCAATAAAAATATTTTCTGGCAAAAGGCCAAATTCTTTATTGGCCATGGCGGCTGCTTTTTTTACATAGGCAAAAGCCACAATAAATTCAGGAATGTTAGAAATTTTTGAGTGAGAAATATAAAAATTCTCTATGGCTCTATATGTTTGTACTCCATAATATACATCATTGGGTATAACAAGTTCGCCTAAAAAATCGTGTTCTACACGTGTTTTCATTTGTAAACTCCATAGTTAAAGTAAAAAATTGTTCAACACTATATACTCGTTCACTCATATACATTTTATCCTAGTTTTACAAGAACAAGAAAGCGCCCTTTTCTTGAAAAAACATACCTATACAGTTGATGCTTAAACAATTCCTATTTACTCACTACGAATCATGTTTACAAATATAGCTTTTTTATTTATAATGTTGCATTAAAGTTCGCACTATTTATATTTCATCAAGAGGCCGACATGTTAAGAAATTTCAAAGAAATAACTAGCAATGACAAAACATTTTACGATGATACCAATTATGCATCTCAAAATTTTTCGGCAAACATATCTGACTCCCTAGAAATGCACTATCGTAGGCCGGACACATCTTGGCTACTCACCCCGCAAGGAGAAAAAAGAGGCTACATTCAACCCCAAGAACTACATGAATTATGGATACATACGGGAACAATTTGCAATTTAGCTTGCCCTTTTTGCTTTGAAGGCGCTTCTGCACACTCTAAAAGAATTATTACCACAAGCCTTGCTGATATTAAACACCTCATAGACGAAGCCCTTGATTTAGGCGTAAAGCAATTTTCCTTCACCGGCGGTGAGCCTTTTATGAATAAAAATTTCATAGAAATATTAGACTACTGCCTTACATATAAACCTTGCCTTGTGCTCACCAATGCCACAAAACCTCTAACGGCAGCCTTAGATGCTCTACAAAGCTTTACCCAAAAAACACACGCCCTTTCCTTTAGGGTGAGTATAGATTTCCCAAACGAAGCATTGCACGACAAAAATCGAGGTGTGGGAAACTTTGTCTTAGCTCTTAATAATTGCGCCAAACTTCATACGCTTGGTTTTAGCGTATCCATTGCTGCCCAAGCCCAAAAAAATGTGGACAGAGCTTTACTGCAAGAGCAATACAGAAAACTATTTGTGCAATTTTCACTGCCCGAAAATACCCACACGGTGTTTTTTCCAGACTTGCTTCTTCCCTTTCAATCTCCAAGCATTCCATACATCACTGAAAATTGTATGACCACCTACAAAACAGCGTATGAACGCGACAAATTTATGTGCGCCCACAGCGCCATGCTTGCTCAAAAAAAAGATGCAATTCATATATATCCCTGCACCTTGGTGGACGATGATGACGAATATAACATGGGGCAAAGCCTTAAAGAAGCCCTGCAGCATAGGGTTATGCTTAAACACCACAGATGCTTTGCTTGTTTTTCCAGTGGCACCTCATGCTCTGAGCTATAGCAGGCTATTAAAAGTACATGTACCATATAACCTTGAGCCAACAAAAACATTTTAATAGTAAGGTATAGCTATGAAAGTGCATTTTAGTGAAAAAATACTTGAAAAAGCTAGAGTTGTGGCTTCAGAATGCCAAGGGCATAATCAAGCTTATTGCACCAGTCGATGCCCCATGCATACCGATGCCATAGGTTACATTGACCTCATTAGAGAAGGTAAACTTGAAGACTCTATCAAACTTATCAGAGAAAAGCTTTTCCTCCCCGGCTCCTTGGGCCGTATTTGCGCCCACCCTTGCGAAACTGAATGCAGGAGCAACAAAGAATTCCAAAGCCCCATGGCCATTGCAGCACTTAAACGCTACGCCGCTGACAATGCCGACAATGAAAAGCTTTGGGACATTACCA
>CAYJHG010000273.1:0-2672 GCA_964369535.1 uncultured Desulfovibrionaceae bacterium | reverse complement strand
AGCAGAACCTGCAAAAGCAGAAGCTCCAAAACCGGCTCCGGTTGCAAAACCTGCGGCTCCGGCAGCGGCTCCAGCAGCGGCTCCAGCTAAATCTGCCCAAACTCAAGCTCAAGCAAGTACAGCCGATTCTCAAAAGGCTGCGTCTTCTACCATACGCGTTGATCACGAAAAGCTTGACCACTTAATGAACCTTATTGGTGAGCTCATCATCAACCGTAACCGATATACACTCATAGCTCGCCACCTTGAAGACGAATCGGCTCAAATAGATGTTGCACAAGTGGCACAAAGTCTATCCGAAACTACTTATGCCATGGCGCGTATTTCTGACGATTTACAAGATACCATCATGAAAGTACGTATGGTTCCTGTGGCTTCTGTATTTTCTCGCTTCCCACGCTTGGTACGTGACCTTTCACGCAAAAGCGGTAAAGAAGTGGACCTCATACTTGAAGGCGAAGAAACAGAACTCGATAAGAGCGTTGTAGAAGTTATCGGCGACCCGCTTGTTCACCTTATCCGTAACTCCGTTGACCACGGCGTAGAATCTCAAGACGTTCGCTTGGCTGCCGGCAAACCAGCCAAGGGCCGCGTTACCTTGCGCGCCTTCCATAAAGGCAATTCCGTTGCCATCGAAATTGAAGACGACGGTAAGGGCATTGATCCAGAAAAAATGCGCGAAGTGGCCATACGCAAAAATGTTATTTCTGCTGAAGATGCAAGGCAACTGGACGACCGCGAAGCCATGGAACTCATATTTGCCCCGGGCTTCTCTTCCGCCGAAACCATTACCGATATTTCCGGTCGTGGTGTGGGCATGGACGTTGTGCGCACCAATATCAAAAACTTGAAGGGCAGTGTTAACATCACTTCAGAAATAGGCAAAGGAACACGCTTTACCTTGCTCTTGCCCTTAACCTTAGCCATTATTGACGCCCTCATGGTAGAAGTTGATGCAGAAACTTTTGCCATACCTCTGGACGCTGTTTCAGAAACTACAAAAATTGAAGCCGATCTACTCACAGATATTAATGGACGCAAAGCTGTAACCCTACGCGGCGAAGTGCTTGGTATCGTAGATCTTGCAGACATACTCAATTTGCCAAAGGCCGAGGAAGACCCCGAAGTGCTCTCCGTTGTTGTTATCCACGATAACGAACGGCGTTTGGGTCTTGTGGTAGATAGGCTTTTAGAACGCCAAGAAGTGGTTATTAAGCCCCTTGGTTCTTATCTTGGTGATTTAAAAGGCATATCCGGTGCAACTATTCTTGGTGACGGTTCTGTTATCCTCATCCTTGACCCGCACGAAATCTACTCCATGTCTACATCTAAGGCACCTATTAGCTAATCAGTTTGAGCGTTTATTTCATTGAAGGGGGAGGACTCCCCCTTCAAGACGTAATAATTTAAACAATCCTTAATTCACTATTCCTCATTCCTTTTTCCCTATTCCTTAACCCGCCGTAAAAGCCCTTGCTAAAAACCGAACAAAGCTATATACGAGGTGAGGATTTACTGATTAAAAAACATAAACACTTTCAAATAACATTAACCCTTAGGAGCACTTACCATGATTATTGGTATACCCAAAGAAATTAAAGCCAATGAAAACCGTGTTGCTATCACCCCTGCTGGCGTTGCTGCCTTAAAGCAAAACGGCCACACCGTGTATATTGAAGCAGGTGCTGGACTCGGAAGCCTTATCACTGATGCTGAATATACAGCAGTGGGTGCAGAAATGCTTGTTTCGGCAGCTGACGTGTGGAACAAGTCCGAAATGATCATCAAAGTAAAAGAGCCACTGCCTTCAGAATATGGCTATTTCCGCAAAGGTCTATTGCTCTTTACCTATTTGCACTTGGCAGCCGAAGAATCCTTGACCAAGGCTCTTTTAGAAAAAGAAGTAGTTGGCATTGCTTATGAAACAGTGCAGCCAGACAATGGCTCTTTGCCTTTGCTCGCCCCCATGTCTGAGGTTGCAGGCCGCATGGCTGTCATAGTGGGTGCTAATATATTGGCAAAACACCACGGCGGCGCCGGCATTTTGCTTGGCGGTGTTCCTGGTGTTCCGGGTGCCAAAGTCACCATTATTGGTGGCGGCATTGTGGGCACAAATGCAGCAAAAATGGCTCTTGGCCTTGGCGCTCAAGTAACTATTCTTGATAATAACATTGACCGCTTACGCCAGCTTGACGATATTTTCAGCATGAATATTAATACCCTAGCTTCCAACAGCCACAATATTGCCGCTGCCACCAAAGACTGCGACTTGCTTGTGGGTGCTGTGCTCATACCTGGAGCTAAAGCTCCCAAACTTGTTAGCGAAGACATGGTCAAAGACATGAAGGCCGGCAGCGCCATTGTGGACGTGGCCATTGACCAAGGCGGTTCTGTGGCCACCATCGACCGCATAACCACACACATGGATCCCACTTATGTGGCTCACGATGTTGTGCACTATTCTGTAGCCAATATGCCAGGCGCCATGCCCCGCACATCTACTTTTGCCCTAACCAACGTGACCATGCCTTATGCTGTGGCCTTGGCTAACAAAGGCTGGAAAGAAGCTTGCCGCAACGATATAGCTTTGGCACGCGGCATTAACACCGTGGAAGGTAAATGCACCTATAAAGCCGTGGCCGAAGCCTTTGATTTGGCCTATATCAGTGCAG
>CAYJHG010000272.1:0-2678 GCA_964369535.1 uncultured Desulfovibrionaceae bacterium | reverse complement strand
CCCTCAAAACGCGCTAATGATTTAAGTGTTGGATAAATTTTTTCCTCAACTCACCGGGAGGCGAGAGTGGCATCATTTGAAATTTTTCCATAAAAAAATAAAATAAAATAAAAAATATTTATAATCCTTCGTCCCAAATTTCTTTGCGTTCTTTATAGTGTTTGTCAAAGCGCGCCAGTTCGGTATTATGGCTAACTGAGGTGGCAAGGGCTTGGGCTCTTTCGTGGTATTGTTTTGTTTTTCTTTTATTATTGGCATAGAGAGAGCTGTAGGCTAAGTGTAAGTAAGCTTTGAATTCTTGTCCTATGCGTCCAAGGGAGCGGGCATAGGCTGCGTGTACTTCTTGGTCTTGGGGGATAATGCGTAGTACTTCTTTATAATATGGTTCAGCCTTGGTGGCGCGGCCTGTTTCGTCCAAGAGGCGTGCATAGAAAAATTGTGCCATATAGTCGCGCGGATCAAGGCGCATGGCTGTAGTGAGCAAAATCTCTGCTCTTTGCATATCTCCTTTACCATAATGGAAAATGCCGGCTTCGCGTTGGATGAGTGCGTCTTTGGGGGCGGCGGCCAGAGCTTTGTCAAAGGAGGCTGTGGCGTCTGGGATTTTATGTTCGCGAGCATAGACCATACCGCGTCCCATGAGGGCTAGGGGGCTTGTGTCTTTGGCAAAGCGGTGATGTGCTGCTTGAGGTGTGCCATAACGCGCCCAGAGGAGAGTTTGCACCCTACGGAATTTTGTATTGTTTACTTTGCGATTTGTGTATTCTTTGGGGCCTGAGTGCACTTTGGCCATGACACTGGTGATGCGTGAGCCTATTTCGGGGTGCGTAGAAAGATAGGTGGGAACACTTCTGCTGCTGGTCATCATGCTTTTGGCGCGGATTTTTTCAAAACCTCCGGCTAAACCGGCCGGGGGATAGCCTGCTTTTACCAGATATTGATATCCCATATCATCGGCTTCACTTTCGTCAATGCGGCTATAGTTGAGCATGGCCGATTGTCCGGCTCCAAGGGCGCCCATAGCCAAGGCACCGCCTCCTGCACCCCCCAAGGCCACACCGGCAATGGCTGCCAATAAAGAGGCTAGGGAAAGCACTTGTGCACGCTCCATGCGTGCGGCCACATGCCTTTGGGTTACATGGGCCATTTCATGTGCTAAAATGCCAGCCAGTTCGGCTTCATTGTCAAGCTGCATAATAAGCCCTGTGAAAACAAAGATGTTTCCGCCAGGTACTGCAAAAGCATTCAAGGAATTGTGCAAAACAATACCTGACCTGAAAGGAAAGGGCTGAGGTGGGATAACTTTATTTAATCTTTCCACGATGTTTGCAACATAGAGCACAACTTCGGGGTCTTCCACCAAGGGTAATTGTGAACGGATGAGCACTTCAAATTTGCGCCCCAATTCTTTTTCATCTTTAATGCCAAATTGGCCAAAGTTGAAAAAAGCATGCGCCGGCAATACAAAAAAGTGCAGGCTTAGTAGGCATAAAGCTAAAAAACATGCCAGTGTTTTGCCAGCGACTTGAGCGCAGAATGTATGTTTTTTACACATAATATTCCCACCTTGCTCAATGTGAAAATTGTTTACATGATGTCCCAAACGGCGCCTGTGGGGGTGTCTCGCAATTCTACGCCCATTTGGGTTAAAGTTTCGCGCAAAGTATCGGATTTGGCAAAATCTTTATTTTTTCGCGCTTCTTGACGTTCCATAATCAAACTTTCTACTTTGGCCGTATCAATATTTTTGCGCTTGGCCTGCATATGGCGCAAGCTTTCAAGAAAGGCCTGAGCATCTGTGGTGAAAAGGCCTAAAATATTTCCCCATGTGCTCATGGTGGATTGAAATTTCAGCAAAAAGTCTTGCATGCCTTGGCTGGCGCGGGCTGTTTTATCTTCTAGTGCGCGGTTTACAAGGCGTACTAAAGAAAACAAATGACCCATGGTGGCCGCACTGTTGCAGTCATCATCCATGGCCTTGCTTAAGGCTTGTGTTGTGTCTTGCAATTCTTCTGTATATTCTTGAGGGAAGGGGCTTTTTTTCCAATTTTCGCGCGTGAGTGCTTGTTGCACATCTGCAAGGCATTGGTACACACGTTTTTGTCCGCGTTCGGCCTCATCCATACTGTCGTGCGTGAAGTCAATGGGGCTGCGATAATGCTTGCCAAGTAAAAAGAAACGTAAGGTTTCCGGTAAGTAATTCTCTAAAATATCGCGGATAGTTTTAAAATTACCTAAAGATTTTGACATCTTTTCGGCATCCACTTGCACAAAGCCATTGTGTACCCAATAGTTGGCCAAGGGCGTGCATGTGCAGGCTTCGGTTTGTGCTATTTCGTTTTCATGGTGGGGGAAAATGAGGTCTTGCCCACCGCCGTGAATGTCCAAAGGCAAATACACTTCGCTCATGGCTGAACATTCAATATGCCAGCCGGGGCGTCCCTTGCCCCAAGGGCTTTGCCAAAAGGGTTCGCCTTCTTTGGCGCCTTTCCAGAGGGCAAAGTCAAGGGGATCTTCTTTTTCTTCACCGGGGGCGACACGCGCACCGGCTTGCAATTCATCAAGGCTGCGTCCGGAAAGTTTGCCATAGGGCGCATAGGCGCGTACCCTAAAATATACATCACCGGAAGGGGTGGCATAGGCTTTACCATCGGCAATGAGTTTTTGGCACATGGCCT
>CAYJHG010000271.1:0-2683 GCA_964369535.1 uncultured Desulfovibrionaceae bacterium | reverse complement strand
ATATATAAGCCGTTTGGATTTTATATGGAATTTTGTGACTTAAGCTAAGGGCTCGTAATAGCAGCGTTTTGGTGAATGCACCTTGCCGGCTTTTTTTAAAGCATCAATGGCCTTAGACACTTCTTTGCTGTCCACCTCAAGAGCTTTGGCTATGTCGCCTGGACGAACAGGCTTACCAGCCTCTTGCATAGCTTTAAGAACTTTATCTTGCATAATATCCTCCAATTAGTTATTAAGATACATTCCTAATAGTTTAAAAAAGTCTTGTCTGTCAAGAAAATTTCTGGCAGTATGTGACTATAAATATTTTCGGTTTATCTTTTCTTTTAAAGCATGTTGTTATGCAGTGTGCTTGGTTATAAGGGCTCAAGCGATGCGGTCTTCAATTCTTCTTTTTGACATTGGCAATACCTCCATTAAGGTGGGACTTGCATTAGATTGTACAGGCAAGCAAGCAGTTATTGCAGAGCCTGTGCAAGCTGCATATACTTTACGCACTGACGCAGGGCAAACTGCCGACAGTCTTGGGCTTACATTGTTCACCTTATTACAACATGCAGGTCATGCAGTTGATATTGCAGCGTGTGTAGTATCTTCGGTGGTGCCGAGCATGACTCCCTTGGTGCGCGCTGCTTGCGAGCGTTTTGTGGGCGCCCCTTTTTATGAAATTCCAAAAGACATAGCTATTCCGCTTAAAAATTGTTATAGTAATCCTAAGGAAGTGGGAGCTGATAGGCTTGTAAGTGCTTATGCAGCACGCGAACTTTTTGCAGAGCCGGACTCGCTCATAGTCGTAGATTTTGGCACAGCCACCACTTTTGATTGTGTGCACGGCCATGATTATCTTGGTGGACTCATATTTCCAGGTGTGCACACAGCAGCTAAAGCCTTGACTGCCAACGCGGCCAAATTGCCACGCATTAACCTTGAATGTCATGATCTTGAGCCTGTTCCTGGCAAAGACACAGCTTCAAGTATTCAGCACGGCATTGTTTTTGGTTATGCAAGCTTGGTAGAAGGCTTAACCGCGCGACTTGCAAAGCAGCTTAAAAATCCTGTGCACATTGTGGCAACAGGAGGCTTTGCGGCAGATATTGCGAGAATTAGTAATTGTTTTCATGCTGTTGTGCCAGACCTTATTTTGGATGGCTTGCGTCAATTATATTATAAAAATCGGCAATAATGCCGTTATTAGGAGTAAACTATGAGTACTATTGTATCTGTTCACGCGCGTGAAATTTTGGATTCTCGCGGTAATCCCACCGTAGAAGTGGAAGTGGGCCTTGAGTCCGGTCATATTGGCCGTGCAGCTGTCCCTTCCGGAGCCTCTACCGGCATGCGCGAAGCCCTTGAAATGCGCGATGGTGACAAAAAACGCTATAAAGGCAAGGGTGTTACTCGTGCTGTAGAGCATGTAAATAGTGAAATTGTTGAAAATATCGTAGGTCTTGATGCCTTGCGCCAGGTGCAAATAGACACCACCCTCATAGACCTTGACGGAACAGACAATAAATCACGTTTGGGTGCCAACGCCATGCTTGGTGTATCCATGGCAGCTGCTCGTGCTGCTTCAGGATTTCTTGGTTTGCCTTTGTATCAGTACATTGGTGGTATCAACGCAAAAGTTTTGCCAGCTCCCATGATGAATATTATTAATGGTGGCGCTCACGCAGCAAATAACTTGGATATACAAGAGTTTATGATTATGCCAGTGGGTGCATATTCTTTCCGCGATGCTTTGCGCATGGGGGCAGAAGTGTTCCATTCCTTAAAAGAATTGTTGGCTGCCGACGGTCTTTCCACCGCTGTGGGTGATGAAGGTGGTTTTGCTCCTAATTTAAAGAGCCACGAAGAGGCTTTTAAGTATATAATTCGCGCCATTGAAGAAGCAGGCTATAACCCAGGCAGTGAAATTGCCTTGGCCATCGACAGTGCCGCTTCGGAGTTTTATAAGGATGGGAAATATGTTCTGTCCGGTGAAAGTAAAACATTTACCAATGCAGAAATGGTGAATTGGCTTGGTGAATTTACGGCTAAATATCCGCTTATTTCCATTGAAGACGGTCTTGCCGAGCAAGATTGGGATGGTTGGCGAATGCTGAGCAGTAGCCTTGGTGAAAATGTACAAATTGTGGGCGACGACATATTTGTGACTAATCCTGACATTTTGGCTGAAGGTATTTCCGAAGGCATTGGTAATTCCATACTTATAAAGCTCAATCAAATTGGCACGGTTACAGAAACCATGGACACCATTGAAATGGCCAAAGAAGCTGCCTATACCACTGTTATCTCTCACCGCTCTGGTGAAACTGAAGACAGTTTTATTGCCGACCTTGCCGTGGGTGTTAATGCTGGACAAATCAAAACCGGTTAGCTTTGCCGTTCTGACCGTACTGCAAAGTATAATCAACTTTTACGCATTGAAGAAGAACTTGATGATTATGCAACGTATTTTGGCCCCATGATGGCTGAATATTTTTCGTTGTTTGATGATGAATAATTGTTAATTATTACAGGGGATGGGGAAAATTTTAGGAAAAAAAGTTCCCCTCTCCAGCCCCCACCCCTCAAAAAAAACAACGATATATCTATCTGTGGTCATGTGTGACTTTTCCGTTCACGGCGGCGTGTCTGCTACTTGTGCCTCTTGGCGGATTAATGAAGGATAAGCAAATATTTG
>CAYJHG010000270.1:0-2690 GCA_964369535.1 uncultured Desulfovibrionaceae bacterium | reverse complement strand
TTGGCGGTGGTTCACCCATTGACGCAGCCAAAGCCATGTGGATTTTTTATGAAAACCCAAGCTTTACTTTTGAAGAAGCTGCAAAGCCTTTTAACCTGCCAACTCTTCGCAAAAAGGCCTATTTTGTGGCCATTACCACCACCAGCGGCACTGGCACAGAAGTGACAGCTTTTTCTATCATCACCGATGAAAAAACCGGAACAAAATATCCTATTGCCGACTATAATATCACCCCAGATGTAGCTATTGTTGATACCAATTTGGTAAAGAGCCTTTCTCCTTTGCTTGTGGCCAACACAGGCATGGACGCCATTACCCACTCTTTTGAAGCATATGTTTCTGTGGTAGCTAATCCCATTACCGATTCTTTGGCCATGAAATCTATTGAAATGATAGTGGATAATGTTGTAAATTCTTATAATGGTCAAGAAGAAGCCAGAAAAGAAATGCACATAGCCCAATGCATGGCCGGTATGTCATTTTCTAATGCTATCTTGGGTATTGTACACTCTATGGCACATAAAACAGGTAAAATATTCAACATTCCACACGGTTGTGCCAATGCCATCTATCTGCCCTTTGCAGTGAAATACAATGCAAAAGTTGCCGGTGAACGCTATGCGCAAATTGCTAAATATCTTGGTCTTGCCGGTTCCACCACAGAGGAACTTGTAGATGCGCTCATTGCTAAGCTTGTAGAATTGAAAGCCCAAATGAATATGCCTAAAACCATGCAGGAATTTGGCGTGGACGAAAAAGAATTTTTGGCACAATTAGATGACATTGCTGCTGCTGCTGTTGCTGACCCTTGCACAGGAACAAATCCTCGCGAAATCGATCCTGCAACCATGGCAAAACTTTTCAAATGCGCTTATTATGGTGAAAAAGTAGACTTCTAAAGCGTATAATTATGCAATAAAAAGCTTTATTATAAGCAAATCTCCCCTAGTATTTATATATTGGGGGAGATTTTTTTATCCCTTTCGGGTTTTGCATATCTTAGTTGATGCTGAACAGCATGTGAAAACGTGTTGTTCAGCATCAACTAAGATATGCCACAAAGAGCGTGTGTATTTAATTCCCATCATTCGCGGCGTGGCTCTGGAACATGTAAAGCGCTATGTGCAGCGCAAGGACAATGTGTGGGACGACATTCACAGCACAGTGTGTAGTCTCGCACTTGTCGTACCAACGTCTCTGTGGCATAATGCTTTTTAACGTAAAAAGGCATAATGTTTGCGAACAAATAGTCGGCGTTAAAACATATTAATAGTTTAAAATTAAACATTTTATTGGTAAAAAAATATAAATAAAAATGCCGGAACTAAAGGCACTTATTACATTTTTCAGCATTTTTACGACACCAAAAATATTTTCTTTTGCATATATGGAATTTTTGAACAAATTATTATGTATTAAATTACCTTGCATTATAACTTCATCAACAGACTAAAATGTATTGAGGAATGCTGTGGAAAATGTGAAACTGCGAATAGCTGTTTTGGGCGGCGGTTCTTGGGGAACTGCTGTGGCGCACATGTTGAGCAAAAAAGGACATAGGGTTTGTCTTTTTGTACGCGATGCAACGATTGCGAAACATATTAATAATGAACATGCTAATTTTCGTTATCTTGCAGAATACTCTTTGCATGAAAAGCTCAAAGCCTGCACAAATATGGCAACACTTGGTGAGCAAGATATATATGTGTTGGCCATTCCTGCTCAAAAAATGCGAAGTTTTTTGCAAGAAAATGGCAAATTTTTGCCCACAGGTGCAGTGATTGTTAATACTTCTAAGGGTATAGAATGTGAGAGCGGTATGACCATGAGCGAGGTGGTGGCAGAAGTGCTTGGGCATAAATTGCCACAATATGCTGTTTTGTCAGGTCCCTCCTTTGCTGTGGAAGTGATGCAAGACTTGCCAACGGCTGTGGTGCTTGGCTGCGCAAAAGAAGGCCTTGATACACATTTGCGCCATGCTTTTTCGTCGCCGCTTTTCCGTTGCTATTCTAGTGCTGATGTACGCGGAGTGGAGCTTGGCGGGGCTTTAAAAAATATTATGGCCATTGCGGCGGGGCTTTGCGATGGATTAGGCTTCGGGCATAATACGCGCGCGGCCCTAATGACCAGAAGTTTAGCAGAAATGCGACGCCTAGGTCGAGTCCTTGGGGCAGAAGAGCGTACTTTTATGGGACTTTCCGGCCTTGGCGACTTGACGCTTACTTGCATGGGAGATGCCTCTCGTAATCGACAAGTGGGTTTACGCCTTGGTCAAGGCGAAAGCTTAACATATATAGAAAACAACTTGGGTATGGTTGCAGAAGGGGTTAAAACTACCGAAGCTGCTTACGCCATGATAGAAAAAAATGCCATCAACGCTCCCATTATAAGCGCTGTGCATGCTGTTTTATATAAAGGCGCTTCGCCTTATGATTGCGTTAGAGAGCTAATGGTGCGTAGTCTTAAGGCCGAATAAAAATTTAAGCTCTCTAAAAATTACTATAAAAAAAAACTTGCCAAACTCAAAGATTTTGCGTAAAAGTTGCTTTCTTGAAGCGGAGAGGTGTCTGAGCTGGTCGAAGGAGCACGATTGGAAATCGTGTGTACGTTAATAGCGTACCGAGAGTTCGAATCTCTCCCTCTCCGCCATAAGTAGCAACAAAATAATCCAAATTTGACCGCAAAGTCTT
>CAYJHG010000269.1:0-2696 GCA_964369535.1 uncultured Desulfovibrionaceae bacterium | reverse complement strand
TTTTGCGTGTTATTGGGCCAGAACCTTGGAATGTGGCCTATGTGGAACCTTCTCGCCGTCCCACAGATGGGCGTTATGGTGAAAATCCCAACCGTTTGCAAAGATACTTTCAATATCAAGTGATTTTGAAGCCTTCACCTGAAAATGTTCAAGAGCTGTACCTTGAAAGCTTAAAGGCCTTGGGGCTTGATTCTACCCGCCATGACATACGCTTTGTGGAAGATGACTGGGAATCACCCACCCTTGGTGCTTGGGGGCTTGGCTGGGAAGTTTGGTTAAACGGTATGGAAGTTACGCAATTTACTTATTTTCAGCAGGTAGGCGGCATAGATTTAGCACCCATTAGTGTGGAGTTGACCTATGGCCTTGAGCGTTTGGCCATGTATTTACAAGGTGTTGAATCTGTGTATGATTTAGCTTGGAATAAATATGTGACCTATGGTCAAATGTATCATCAAAATGAAGTAGAGCAGTCGCGCTATAATTTCGAGGCCAGCAATGCTGATATGCTTTTACAATTTTTTAATTGTTGCGAAGATGAATGCAAAAAGCTTTTAGAACTTGAGTTGCCTTGGCCTGCATATGATTATTGTTTAAAATGCTCACACACTTTTAATTTACTTGACGCGCGTGGAGCCATATCTATTACAGAACGCACTGGCTATATTGGCAGAGTTCGCGCTTTGGCTTCCGGTGTGGCACGTTTGTATGCGGCGCAAAGAGAAGCGCTGAGCTATCCCTTATTACGATCATAAATGTTGAGAAGGAATACTATATGTCTACTTTTATCCTAGAAATAGGTAGCGAAGAAATTCCAGCCCGCTTCTTAGCTCAAGAAGAAATGGAGTTGAAGCATCGTTTTGAAAATGCTCTAGAGGATTTTGGCATTGAATATAAAGACATGTCTGTGCTTTCTACACCACGCCGTGTTATTGTTTGTCTTTATGATGTAAATCCCATTCAAAGCCAAAAAGAAGAAGTGATCTCTGGGCCGCCGGTGCGGGTGGCATATGCTGCAGATAAAACACCGACTAAAGCCCTTGAAGGCTTTGTGCGCACCAATGGCGTAAACCTTGAAGATGTTTTTGTGCAAGAAACAGACAAGGGTGCATATGTGGCCGTGCGCAAGCGCATTGGCGGTGCAAATGTAGCAGAGCTTTTGGCTGATATTTGCCCAAATATTATTCAATCCCTACCTTTTCCCAAAAAAATGCGTTGGGGAGCGCAAAACTTTGCCTATGCTCGCCCTTTGCGGTGGATTTTGGCTTTGTTTGATGCAGACGTGGTTCCATTTACTGTGGGCCCTATTGTTGCGGACAGAAATACGTGGGGGCACAGAATTCACGGACGTGCTGAAGGCATAGAAAGTGATGCAGCCATTATTATACCCATAGCTCATGCTCAAGAATTATTAGACACATTGCGTCAAAAGGGTGGTGTGGAACCTGATGCTAAAGAGCGCCGTAAGATTATAGTGGAAGGCGGCAATGATGCAGCAAAAAATCTTGACGGTGTAGTATTGTGGAAAGACAGTCTTTTGGATGAAGTGCAAGGGCTTTGTGAACATCCTGTACCACTTATTGGTAATATTGACCCTTCCTTCCTTGAAGTACCGCGAGAAGTTTTGCTCACCAGCATGGAAAGTCATCAAAAGAGTTTTGGCCTTGAAGACTGCAATGGTAATCTCATGCCACATTTTTTGACAGTGCTTAATATGCAACCTGTGGATATGGATGTGGTGCAAAAAGGTTGGGAGCGTGTATTGCGTGCGCGGCTTGAGGACGCTCGATTTTTTTGGCATTCTGACCTTGAAAATGATTTTTCCCATTGGTTACAACGTCTGGATTCGGTTATTTTTATCGGTCCCTTGGGTTCCACGGGGGATAAAACACGCCGTTTAGAGGCTCTTTGTGCTTGGCTTGCTAAAGAATGCGGTAGGGCAGATGAAAAAGAAGCCGCCAGAGCAGGTCGCTTGTCTAAAGCTGATCTTGTGTCGGGTATGGTTGGTGAATTTGATACATTACAGGGTATTATGGGTGGCATTTACGCTCGTAAAAAAGGTGAAGCAGAGACCGTAGCCGTGGCCTTGCAAGAACAATATTTGCCGGCAGGCCCAGAAACGGCTATGCCCAAAAGTCTTTTGGGGGCTTTACTCTCCATTGCCGATAAGGCAGATACCCTTGTGGGTTGTTTTGGCCTTGGAATGGTGCCCACAGGCACAGCCGATCCCAATGGTTTGCGCCGCGCAGCCCTTGGCATTACACGTTGCTTGCTAGAATTTGATATAAGCCTTGATGTGCGCAAACTTTTTGCCAAGGCACATGAGTTGTATGGGCAACGCGCTTGGAAACTTGATTTTGAAGAGTGCATGCAAAAATTAGATGAATTCTTTGCCGGTCGTGTGAAGAATTACTGGCAGGGCAGGGGGGCTGATACTTTGCTGGTGGACGCAACTTTGGGAGCCGGTAGCTTTGATGTGTGCGCTGCTTATGGTCGCTTACAAGCCTTGCAGAACTTGCACGCAAGCCCACGCTATACCGAAGCTGTACAAACATTTAAGCGAGTTTCTAATATTGTGCGCAAACAAGGCCAAGAATATAGCTTAGATGCTGTGTACAAAGCAGAACTTTTGCAAGAAGAAGGCGAAAAGAATTTGGCAAAAGCTCTTGATGTGGCTTTGCCTAAATTTGATACAT
>CAYJHG010000268.1:0-2709 GCA_964369535.1 uncultured Desulfovibrionaceae bacterium | reverse complement strand
CGGCCACGGCGTCCATGGAATTATTAAAAACACCATACATGTGCAATTCTTCTGCAACAGCATGAGGATTTAAAGGATAAGTGGTGCCGGCTAAGGCAGCAGCTCCAAGGGGTGAAATGCGTACCCTTTTTTCACATTCTTGCATGCGTTCAGCATCGCGCACAAACATAAAAGCATAGGCTAACAAATGCTGGGCAAGACTCACAGGCTGGGCAGGTTGCAAATGTGTATAGCCAGGTAAAATGGTGTTTTCATGTTCCTTGGCTCGCTGCATAAATGTGTTTATAAGGGCATAAACTCCTTTTTGCCAAGCGCGCAAACTGTCAGAAACATATAAACGAAAAGCTAGGCCAACTTGATCATTGCGGCTGCGCCCCGTGTGTAGTTTTTTGCCCACATCACCCACAATTTCCGTAAGCCGTGATTCAATATTCATGTGCACATCTTCAAGAGATGTTTGCCACATAAAAGTGCCGGCTTCAATTTCTGCCTGCACAGTATCAAGGCCTTGGACAAGAATTTGAGCTTCTTCTGCGCTAAGTATGCCTTGTTGCCCAAGCATTCGCGCATGGGCTTTTGAACCTGCTATGTCATGGGCATATAATTCTTTATCATAAGAACAAGACTCGGTATAAGCTGCCACAAGAGCAGCTGGCCCTTCAGCAAAACGACCGCCCCAAGCTGTGTTGGTAGCGTGGGGGGCTTTTTTTTGAATTTTAGAAGTTTTTTTAGGCATAATACTTTTTATTTTCAGTTTGTTAGAAAGTGCTGCAAGTGGAGTGATTTTCCACTTGCATGCACTGCATCACTGCTTGAAATGTTTAAATTTTTAACTTCTGTTTCATGGTCGCCAATGTACGCAAACGCAAGCCATCCAAACGGATAAAACCGGCAGCGTCCTTGTGGTCATAGGTGGTGGACTCTTCAAATGTGGCCAAATCGTGCGAGAAAAGGCTATAAGGCGAAGTGCGGCTAAGTGGCCAAGCATTACCCTTATACAATTTTAAAGTAACGGTTCCGGTAACAAACTCTTGGGCTTTGTCCATGAGCACTTGCATGACTTCACGTTCAGGCGCAAACCAAAAGCCGTCATATACCGTTGTGGAGTAACGCGGTACCAGTAAGTCGCGCACAGCAAGAACTTCGCGATCAAGGCAAAGGCCTTCAAGATCGCGATGGGCTGTATAAAGTATGGTGCCACCGGGTGTTTCATAAACGCCGCGGCACTTCATGCCCACAACGCGATTTTCAACCATATCAAGGCGGCCAATGCCGTGCTTGGCACCAAGGCCATTCAAATGCTGAATAATGGTGGCAGGGCTCATTTTTTCGCCATTGACAGCTATGGGGTCGCCGCGTTCAAAGTCAATGGTGATTATTTCTGGCATATCAGGAGCTTCTTCCACATAAGAGCACAGGCGATGGCACGTTTCATGAGGTGGGGCACCAGGGTCTTCCAGCTCGCTGCCTTCAAAGCTGCAGTGCAACATGTTTTCATCCATGCTATATCGCTTTTGGGCTGTGGAAATAGGTATATCATGCTTTTCAGCAAAGGCATTTAAGGCTGTGCGTGACATAAGATCCCACTCGCGCCACGGAGCAATAACCTTAATGTCTGGAGCAAGAGCATTCACAGAAAATTCAAAGCGCACTTGGTCATTGCCCTTGCCTGTGGCACCGTGGGCCACAGCGTCGGCCCCTTCCCTGCGGGCAATTTCCACAAGGCGCTTGGCTATGAGCGGACGAGCTATGGCAGTGCCAAGCAAATAGCGGTTTTCATACAAACCGCAAGAGCGCATCATGGGGAAAACATAATCACGGGCAAATTCTTCGCGCAAATCTTCCACATAGGCTTTTGTAGCGCCGGTTTTTAAGGCTTTTTCTTCAACTCCGGATAAGTCTTCACTTTGCCCAAGGTCGGCGGTCATGGCGATAACTTCGCAATTATAAGTGGTTATGAGCCATTTTAGTATAACAGATGTATCAAGCCCACCAGAATAGGCAAGCACAACCTTGTTGATTTTTTGCATATAGTGCCCCTTTAAAAAATAATGCTATAACAGGCACATATGCCTGCTTAAAGTGTCAACCAGCAGTAAACTGGTGAGGCATTATTGCGCAAAGTGCCTTAAGGTGCAAGAAGAAAAGCAAGGGTTTTAATAACCTGTTAAGTATTTTTGTGTTTTGTCGATAAGCTCATAAAGTATTTTTATATCAAATGTGTTGTGGGAAAATTTTTCTCGGAATATATTTTGCATAAATAAATCATTAAGAACAATATTCTGTATAAAATAGTATGATTTTTTGCAAAAGAGGTGCGTATGAGTAGTATATCTTCTTTAAATCCTTATGCTTCTTCAACTTCGACCACAGCCACAACAAGTTCGCTTATGAGTGGTCTTATAGAAGAAAAAAGCTATGATGAAGATGAAGTAGACATTTCTGTAGAAGCGCAAGAGCTCATTGATGAGCTACGCTATAAAGAAAATTTATCTCAGGTGCGAACGGAAAATGAATATTATTTCGATAAAGTATCTAAGAAATTGCCTGCCACAGAAGGCTTTAGCGATATGCTTGAATGGTTGAGCAGCCAAGAAGTGGAAGAGTCTTTCAGCATGAATGGTGATGTGGGAGACTCAAACCGCAATATTTATGAAAAAGATCCGGAAAAATATGCCGAATTGTGGAATAATATGTACAATCATTTTA
>CAYJHG010000267.1:0-2718 GCA_964369535.1 uncultured Desulfovibrionaceae bacterium | reverse complement strand
GCTACGATTCATTCCCAAGTGCGGAGATGTAGCGTGGTTTATGCCCTTTAGGGTGCAATCCATGCCTTTTGAGCCTTCACAGAGGGGTATATCCTTAACAAAGGCTTAAAGATGGATCACTATCCCACGTCGCTGCATGCAGCTCCTCTGGACAGGCTCCAAAACGCTAGAAAAATTCATCTCTGAACGTAAGCCTTGCAGCGCATTTTCTCATGATGACATAGAAGGACAAAGCTTTGCATGTAAGCTTGTGGTAACGCTCCTTGTCCTTGGTAGTAAGGGGCTTGCACTTCGTATACAGGGGCGTCCATGCCTTTCAACAACTGTGATACAAAGCGCGTAACCACCTTGAGCCTCACAGATATGCAGCCATGAAAAAAATTTAACAGTACAGATGCGTCTTTATGTTGACGTGAGGGTAAAGACTAGGCCATAAGGGTTGTAAGAAATTTCTTACTAGAGGTGTATCATGAAAGATGAAAGGGGCTTGTATTATTACCCAAACCCAAGCAATGTAAAGGTGAGGGTGTATGTGCGCCGTGGGCAGGGGGAAGACATAGAATTTCGCCTGTGGGAAGCAGATCATGCCGAAGTTTGGGAAAAGCACCATTGGTTGCCCACTTCGGTAATCCGCGAAGCTGCCGCCATGTATAAAAATCTTGGACGCGGTGAAGCCGACTCTAATCCCATGGTTTTATATGATGAAGCTGTGGCCAAAGCTTTGCTTAAGGAGGCCGGACAGTGAGTGGCTTGTGGCGCACAGAAAATAAAGACGTTTTTACAAGAAACTTGCTGCGAGATTTTTGTAAAGTGCATGCCATATTACAAGAACAATGTGCGCGCTTTGCCCATTCCGGCACAGTGTCTTATGCCGTATTGCGTGACCTTTTAGGTGAGCCTATGCGCAAAGGGCTTTTTTGGCAGCTCAAAGATACGGCACACCACCTTTTTCGCAAAGGCCACAAAGACGGCACGAGCGAAAGTTATCCGCCTGAGCAAATATGCCAAAGTTCGCTTGACTGGTGCATAGGCTATGCCTTCCACGAATGTGTAAAGCTGAAAGAAGATGCTTTTCAACGCCAACATTATCGTAATCGCTTGCAACAGATTAAAGCAAAAGCCAAAGATTGTGACGCAATAATAACAGCTCTTGAACCTTACACCGATCAAACCCACCAAAGCATGGAAAAAGAAATTGAGCGCATTTTGGGTGTATTTGCCCACGGGCGTTTTTTGCTTTTGCAATATCTTAAGCAGTATGCAGAAAATGGGCATGTGGCAAGGCTCATAGTTATGGAAGAAGAGCTGATAAAGGCGTGCTTTGCCAATGATTGGCCGGTGCTTATGCAAAATCTTTATGCCCAAAAAAAAGCAAAACTCTTTTGTTTGGCAGCTCAAGCTTCCTTAGATAATGGCCAAGTGGAACAAGCCAAAGAGCTTTTGCAAAAAGCAGAACTGGAACATACAGACGGTGATAAAGATATTTCTGCCCGCATTGGGAGCATACAAAACTTAGTGGCATCATAAAGGTATTTCCATGTTTTTGTTGTGTAAAATAAGGCAGCATGCGGCATTTTGTGCTTTGTGTGTTCTGTGTCTTTTTTTAGCTTCTTGTGCCTCAAAGCCCAAAAGCACAGTGCGCGGCACAAAGCCCTATACAGTGCGTGGTGAAAAATATTATCCATTGCAAACAGCTTATGGCTATGATGAAGAAGGCATTGCTTCTTGGTATGGACCTGGTTTTCATGGCAAAAAAACAGCCAATGGCGAAACTTTTAACCAAAATGCCATGACTGCTGCCCATACATTGCTGCCCCTTGGTACCACGGTGCGTGTGACCAATTTAGAAAATGACAAAAGCATTACCGTGCGCATCAACGACCGCGGCCCTTTTGTGCACGACAGGCTCATTGATTTATCTAGGCGTGCGGCAGAAAGGCTTGATATGCGCGAGCAAGGCACAGCCAGAGTGAGAGTTGTCAGTGTTGGCGAATATGAAAAGCCAGAAGATGTTTTGGCAACAGCAGCACCCAAGGCGGCCGAAGCCCTTATGCCAGAAAATACACAAGAAGATATGCCAGAAAATATAGAAGAATTTTTTGAAGAGGGCGCAAATATAGAAGAAATTTATGACCAAAAAGAAAATGTGGAAAATGTGATACAAAAGGTCATACACGAAGATGATCCTGTGGCCTTGGGTTTGGCTCTTGCTGCACAAAGTGACGATTTTCCTGAAATTCCAGATGGAAATGGTGCTTACTATGTGCAATTTGGTGCTTTTGAAGTCAAAAAATTCGCTTCATTAACGGCACGAAAGCTTGTGGATTTAGGCTTTCAAGCAAAATCGCATAAAGACTATGTAAACAACATATGGCGTGTGCGAGTGGGACCCTTACAAGATGCGTCTATGGCTTCGGAAACTTTAGTAAAAGTGCAAGATTTGCATGGCGATGCCAAGATTATTGTGGAAGCTGATGAGTGATGATTTAAGATGTCTGCACAATTCAAAAAGGTATGGATTGCACCCTAAAAGGGCATAAATCACGTCGCTCCAATTCTCATAATAGCTTGATATTATAACGAAAATCATTGCGAGCGAAGCGAAGCAATCCATATATTTTGTCACTTTTAGTGAATGCGCAGAGATCTTGATTTTGATATGCAATATTGCAGAAACATTGTTTCTGCCTTGGCATTGACAAAGATTTTTTTTTAAGG
>CAYJHG010000266.1:0-2759 GCA_964369535.1 uncultured Desulfovibrionaceae bacterium | reverse complement strand
TTAAGATTGTGGAGTGATTATGTCTTTGTTGCGTTGGCGTATAGCCTTGGTGACGCTGGTTTTTGCCGTAAGTTTTGTGTATATGCTTCCAAGTATGCCGGGGGTGGCCACGTCAAGCCTTGGCAAGCTTTTGCCAAATTCTCAAATAAATCTTGGACTTGATCTTAAAGGTGGTATTCACTTAACCCTTGAGGTAGAGGTGCAAAAAGCCGTGACTAATGCCCTTGCCCAAACAGGGCAAGACATTCGTGCCGAAGCTCAAGAAAAGGGTATAAGTGTTTTGCGTCCGCGCATGCTTAATGACACCACTTTGGAATTTATTCTTTTGAAAAAAGACCAAGAGCCAGCGCTTAAAGAATTGCTTGCCGACCGTTTTTCAACGGTTGAAATTATTTCTGCCGATTCCATGGACAGTGGGCAATTGCGTTATACTGTGTCCTATTTGCCGGCGGCGGCCACAAATATAGCCGATATGGCGCAAGAACAAGCTTTGCGTACCATTCGGAATCGTATTGACCAATTTGGTGTGGCTGAGCCTGATATTCGCAAACAGCAGGATTATCGTATTCAGATCCAACTACCCGGTATTTCCGACCCACGCCGTGCTGTGGCGCTTATTGGTCAAACGGCGCGCCTTGATTTTCATATAGTGCGCACCGATGTGGATCCCACCCGTGCCATTTTACCGGCCGATGCCATGGCTTTGCCCATGATTGAAAAAAATGCCGAAGGCAAAACTGTCATGTTGGCTCTTGATAAAACGCCTGTGCTGACGGGTGAAGATGTGGTGGATGCAAGACCTGGCTTTGACCAAACAAATGAAGCCTATGTCATGTTAAATTTCAACGCGCGCGGGGCTGCTATTTTTGAGCGTATTACCGGTGAAAATGTGGGGCGGCAACTGGCCATTGTGCTTGACGGCAAAGTATATTCTGCACCCAACATTAATGAACGCATAGCCGGTGGACGTGCTAGCATTAGCGGACGCTTTAGCACAGAAGAAGCGCAAGACTTGGCCGTAGTTTTACGCGCTGGATCTTTGCCTGCCCCTGTGACTGTGCTTGAAGAGCGCACTGTAGGGCCATCCCTTGGGCAAGAGTCCATCGACAGCGGTATTACGGCGGCCATTGTAGGCGCATTGGCTGTTATAGTTTTTATGGCCATTTACTATGGCATAAGCGGCCTTATTGCCAACGGCATGCTGCTTGGCACCATGGTTATGTTGCTTGCCGGTATGGGGGCTTTTGGAGCCACGCTAACCTTGCCGGGTATTGCTGGTATTGTATTGACCATAGGCATGGCGGTAGACGCCAATGTGCTTATTTTTGAGCGTATTCGAGAAGAATTGCGCCGTGGATTGAGCCCCTTGGCAGCGGTGAATGCCGGTTTTGAGCGCGCTTCTTTATCTATTGTAGATGCAAACTTAACTACCATGATTGCAACCTTGGTTTTGTATCAATTTGGCACAGGTCCTGTGCGTGGTTTTGCTGTAACCCTTTCTCTTGGTGTGCTCGCTCCCATGTTTACAGCGGTGGTGGCTTCGCGTGGTATTTTTGAGCTTTGGGCGCAGAGAGCCGGTTCCAAAGGCATAAGCATATAACAGGCTGTTGAAAAAATGCAATCTGCGTACGTCAGATTACTTTTTTGTTCGTTGCATGGGCCATAAGAGCCCAATGCTTCCTCAAAAAAAGCAGTCTTCCTTGCATCTTACATTTTTTGAACCGCCTGAGAATAACGAATAGTGAAGCTTGTTTAAATCTTAGTTTCTTAAACACAAATTTTTCAACGGGCTGATAAAGGGGTGTCATCGTGGGTTTTACACTAATAAAAGAAAATACAAATATAGACTTTGTGGGCAAACGCCAAATAGCCTATATAGTTTCCATTCTTGTTATATTGGCTGGCATTGGGCATATGGTGTTTACGGGCGGGCCAAAGCTTGGCATTGACTTTGCCGGCGGCGTTATTGTGCAGGTGAAATTTGACCAAGCCATTGAAGATAATGTCTTAAAAAATAGCTTAGACGTGCCGGAACTTCCCGGTCTTTCTACCCAACGCTTTGGCAGTGATGGGCGTGACTATTTATTGCGTTTTTCTGTAGTAGATGCCAATGCTGTGGAATTGCGCGAACAAGTGGAAAACACGCTTAAAAAAGCTTTTCCAGATAATAGTTTTACCATTGAAAGGCTGGAACAAGTGGGTCCCAAGGTAGGGGCAGATCTCACCAATAAAGCTCTTGAGGCCATGTATTATGCTACTTTGCTCATAGCTGTATATATTTCCGGACGTTTTGAACAGCGTTGGCTGGCGGCGGCTTTTATGGCTGTTGTGCTTTGGGGTGGCATGTATGCTATGGGCTTTACTGAGCTTAGCATGGGTTGGCTTGTGCTGGCGGCTTTAGGCTTAACCATACTTACTTGCTGGAAATTGCACTTAAATTTTGCCCTTGGGGCTGTGGTTGGGCTTTTACACGACGTAATTGTTACCGTGGGGCTGTTAAGCCTTTTGGGGCGCGAATTAGATTTAAATGTTGTGGCGGCCTTACTCACCCTTATTGGTTATTCTTTAAATGATACTATCATTGTCTATGACCGTGTGCGCGAAAATTTGCGTAAAATGAGCGATACAGATATGGGCAGCATCATCAATAGCAGTGTAAACCAAACATTAAGTCGTACTGTGCTTACCAGCGGCACCACCTTTGCGGCGGCTTTGTCGCTCTTTATTCTTGGTGGTGGAGTTATTAATGACTTTGCTTT
>CAYJHG010000265.1:0-2787 GCA_964369535.1 uncultured Desulfovibrionaceae bacterium | reverse complement strand
CCGCCATTATGAGGCCATTGTTAATCGTTATCAATGGAGTCTTGGCCTTGCTTTGCGTGATTGGCGCTCCTGCGTGCGTATTGCCAATATTCCTGTGGCCTCCCTTGGTAAGCGTAAGGGCCAAAGCGGTTTTATCGACTTACAGCAACTCTTAATCACCGCCAAGAACAAAATGCCAGATGTAATGCGTCAAAAGGCTGTTTGGTATGGCAATGAAGAACTTATGGCTGCCATTGAATTGCAATCCACCGATGCTGGCAACGTACATCTTGTATATGGTGAAGCTTTCAAGTCTGACGGCATGCCGCTTATTTTTGGTCGTCCTCTGCGTCAATGCGATGCCATTTCCTCCAACGAATCAAACATATAACTCGGAGTATTTATGATTATTGATAGCAATTTAATTTTATTTGAAGGTGCGGTGAAGTCCGCCACTGGTGAGGCCATTGCCCTTAATTCCTTACAAAATCCTGGTAAGGCTGAGCCCATTCTCATTTGTACAAAATTTACTGAAAATCTAGCTGGTGCTACCTCTGTCACCCTTACTTTGCAACAAGCTGAAAGCAAGGACGGTAGCTTTAGCGATGTAAGCGGTGCAAGTATTAATATTCTTGCAGCAGATTTTGTCATAGGCAAACGAATTGGCTGGCGTTTTATTCCTCGTGCGGTCACTAACCCTTGGCTACGCTTAAAAGTTACCGTTAGCGGAACACCCACCGCTGGCAAGCTTTTCTGTGCCGTTTCTGGCTTTGAAGATGAACCCTACGAATCAGGGCAATACATTAACAAAGGCATTGTAGTTGGCTAAGGCCTAGACCGCAACTAAGCCCCTCGGAGTATTGACATTCCCAAATGCTCCGAGGGCAAGGAATATACTATGATTTCAAAACTTAGCATATGGAATATGGCCCTTGGCTTTATTGGCACACGCACCATAGCCTCTGAAAGTGAGAATAATCTTGAAGCCGTACAATGTGGGCTTTATTGGGATAGTGCAAGAAGACAAGCCTTGCGTGATTATCCGTGGAACTTTGCACAGCGTAGAACTTGGCTTGCTGAGGTAGCAATGCCCTCAGGCTATGAACAACAATATGCATATGCCTATGCTGTTCCCAAGGACATGCTACTTGCTTTACGCATCTACCCAGCTGGCAAGGATTATGAAGCCCACGGCGATATGGAAAGTGGGCGCTTCATCCTCATATATAGTGGTGAGGATAAAAAGCAGCTTATCCTAACTAATGCACCAAAAGCCCTTTTGGCCTATACGGCAGACATTGAAGATGCTAGTATTTTTGATGATTTATTTGCCCATATGCTAGCAAGAAAGCTAGCTGCACTCATAGCTATTTCCTTGCTTAAAAATAATTCCGCCAAGGTAAGCGAGCTTGAACAATTATACCGTGCCGCCTTACCCAATGCAGTGCAAGCCGATGCCAGAGAAGGCAGAGAGAAAGAAAAAATTGACACATGGATTGCTTCAAGAGGGGAAAATTATGCTTATAAATAATACATCTAAAGCCATTTTTAACGGCAATGGCATGACTACAGAATTTCCATTCTCATTTAAAGTTTGGGACATTGCACAATTAATTGTAACCATTGTCGATGACAAAGGATTTGAAAGCCCTATTACAAATTTTACTACCACCTTAAATGATAATGGGGGTTCAGTAATATATTTACATAATGGCAAGCCCCTACCAACAGGCTATAACTTAGTGATTTTACGCAATATGCCATTTACGCAAAATATAGACTTAATAACTGGCACTCGTTTTGACCCACAAGTTATTGAAGATGCTCTTGATAAAGCAACCGCTGAACGTCAACAATTACAAGAGGCTATGGAGCGCAGTATTAAAATTGGAGTTACTTCTACCTTCACAGCCGATGAACTCTTACAACAAATTTTTACTGCCCAAAGTGAAAGTGCCAACAGTGCTAATATTGCCAGTGAGAGTGTGCAGGCAACGTTAAATAATGTAAGCATAGCTACAGAACAAGCTAATTGTGCTAAGGCTGAAGCAGATAGAGCCGCATCCGCCACTGGCATTCCAGACAATACGACCATTATTAAAAATGCAGATAATGAGCTATCTGTCAAAACAACTGCGATTACAGATATTTTAGACTTACCAGACAATCCCACTCCAGAGCAAATTGCCCATAATGCCAAGCTTGAAAATTACCCTGCTAAAGCCATTGACGTAAAAAATAATAAAATAGCGACTGAAATGGCACAAGCAAGAGCAGATGAGGCCTTGGCAGGGATTGGTGATTACCGCATCATTTACGGAAGCCAAGCACACAAGGACCAATATGACCCAAATAATCCTAAAGCTATTGTTGACTCAGCCTTAGGGGCAAATGGTATTGTTAGTACTTACTCTAAGTATACCCTGCAAAACCCATTTGGTGCTAATACACCAGTTCTTGTTGTGCTAGAAATTTATGGAAATTTTGGTTGGGGCAATCCTTTATGGGTGCATGACGCTGGAGGCGG
Source organism: uncultured Desulfovibrionaceae bacterium (assembly GCA_964369535.1). Lineage (GTDB taxonomy): Bacteria > Desulfobacterota > Desulfovibrionia > Desulfovibrionales > Desulfovibrionaceae > CAYJAD01. The sequence continues at coordinate 281 of CAYJHG010000265.1, read as the reverse complement.
TGGGAGAGGATTCTCAGGAGCTGCTGCACACTATATAGAAAATAAGGGTATAGTAGTGCAAACTTGTGCAAATTATCTTTGTGCACCTATAGCTTATGCACCACAGGTAGCTAGTGATGGAATTATACATACAGCTCCCTGTCGTATACATGTTTGGAAAATAGGAGATTAAAGCATGATAGTAATTTTAGGAAAAATCGGCAGCTCAGAACAGCAAAAAGGGCAGGACTTAATAGCCACTGAAGGCTGGGTAGTAATGCAAAATGATAGACCGCTAGAAG
>CAYJHG010000264.1:1331-2793 GCA_964369535.1 uncultured Desulfovibrionaceae bacterium | reverse complement strand
ATTAAAGAAATAGACAAACATTTCAAGCAAACTATTGTGCATACTGGGCAAAATTACGATTATGAACTTAATGAAGTTTTTTTTAACGACTTAGAAATTCGCAAGCCAGATTATTTTCTGAATGCAGTTGGGAATAATGTTGCTGAAACCATCGGTAATATTATTGCTAAATCTGATACAGTTATGGAAACTGAACAACCAGACGCCCTACTCATTTATGGTGATACTAATTCATGCTTATCCGTTATTGCTGCTAAAAGAAGAAAAATACCTATTTTTCATATGGAGGCAGGCAATAGATGCTTTGATGAACGCACACCTGAAGAGATTAATCGTAAAATTGTCGACCACCTTTCAGATATAAACATGGTACTTACAGAACATGCTCGTAAATATCTTGAACGTGAAGGCATTAAACCTGAACGCATTATAAAAACTGGTTCATCCATGCTTGAAGTTCTTAATAAACACAAAGAAAAAATCAATACAGATATTTTAAAAAAACTCAATTTAACTGATAAGCAATATTTTGTAGTGTCTGCTCATAGAGAAGAAGTGGTAGATTGCCAAGAAAGTTTAACCAAGCTTATGCAAAGCCTATATGCACTTGGCGAAAAATATCAAATGCCCATTATATTTTCTACCCATCCTCGCACCAAGGACCGCTTGGAAAAGCTAAAAAATATGTCCATAAGCCCATTCATTATATTTTCAAAACCATTTGGTTTTTTTGACTACATTTCCTTACAAAAACATGCAAAATGCGTCCTGTCCGATAGCGGAACCATTACTGAAGAAAGCTCCATCTTGGGCTTTACTGCTGTTACTTTACGCAATACGCACGAACGCCCAGAAGGTAATGATGAAGCAAGCATTATTATGTGCGGATATGAAAAAGAACGTGTGCTAAAGGCTGTTAATATAGCCATTAAGCAATACGAAGAAAACCCAAATGCTATTCACTTAATTAAAGATTATGATGTGGACAACGTTGCTGCTAAGGTTGTGCGTATCATTATGAGTTATACTGCATATGTTAATGAAAAAGTTTGGTTTAAATAGGATGCCTCATGAACAAAGAAATTAGCTTGAATCAGAAAAGTATCAACAAAAATTTGAAATTACAGTTGGAAAATTTTAAAAATTTTTCTTGCTTGCAAGTTAATACTTTTGATTTAAAATGCAATAGGTTTAATGGATACGAATTTTCAAATTTTGTACAGCAATATGGAATAGACGCAAAATTTGCTGCAATCACAAAAGAATCATCATCTGACTTTGTTTATTCATTTAATGAAACTAAAAGCTATGCTACAGATATAATAAAAAGCAAAATTTTTCATGATACAGACATAGTGCACTTGCACTTAATATATTTTACAAATTTTTTTCTTAGCAAACTGCCACTTTTCACCTCACTTAAACCTACAGTTATAACTTTGCATTGTTGCTTCTTTTTTGG
>CAYJHG010000264.1:0-1231 GCA_964369535.1 uncultured Desulfovibrionaceae bacterium | reverse complement strand
CTTGAAAATATACGCTCAGACCAAAAAATCGCTCTAATTTTAATACAAGACTGTGAAGTTTTTGTACACTTAAAAGATAAATATCAAATCATTTCTTATGATTGGGTTTATGGCGACGAACAAATGGCAGAGCTTTACAATGCTGCCGACCTTTTTCTTATGCCCTCAGCACAAGAAACTTTTGGCATGATGGCTATTGAGGCTATGTCTTGTGCAGTACCTGTGCTTGCAACTAAGGGTACAGCTCTTGAGGAAATCATAAATGCTCCGCAATGTGGCATGGTTACAGAACATAATGCTAAGGCATACACAAAACAGCTACAAGAAATAATTGATAACCAGTCGACACTATTAAATTTATCACAAAAGGCTTATGATTTTGCCAAAAAAAATTACGGTTTTGAACTTTATGTGCAAAGATTGCTTGCTGTATATGAGGACGTTATTAAGCAAAACCCTATAACTAATGAAGCAAAGCTCGTACTTGAGCAATTACAAAAGCATGTCCATAGTAAAGTATTATCTTAAAATTGAACTGGGAAAAGTATAACTATGCCTAAATTATATTTTTTATGTACAAACGGGGTCACACACTTAGCTTTAAACCAGCTCTTACAACAGCAATCGCATATATTAGAAAAACAAAATATTTTCTTTGACTTTGAGCATCCATTTATAAATAAATTAAATACTGATTATAAATCTTTCAGCGTGCAAATATACTTAGAATGGATGAAAATTAGAAATGAAGAGTCAACAAAAAATTCAATACACATTACTCAACTTGAAAAAGCTTTGTCTTCAGGTCAAGATATTATATTTCCAATAAATACTATTGGCCAAGGATTTATAGATTTTATATTTGAGCATCTTAAGCGTTATGATGGTTTTAAAAATTATGAGCCCCATGCACTACTTATGCTTTCACGCCAAGACAATACAATGCTTAATATGCAATTATTATTTTGGCAAAACTTTGATTCAAGAAAATTTATGCATATAAGTCAAGCTGGTATACCAGATTGGTATAAATATGATGACATATATAAATCTTTTGAAAAAATTTGTGGAAAAAATAACTGCACAGTACTGCTTGATGATGCAGCTACACCCTTTATACAAGACGATAACTATCTAAAAAATTTCCTAGAATACTTTAATTTTAATATACACGACGCTGAACTTAAAAATAGTTTAAAAGTTCCTATAACTGCACCGAGCCTTAACTTTA
>CAYJHG010000263.1:0-2800 GCA_964369535.1 uncultured Desulfovibrionaceae bacterium | reverse complement strand
AAAGGGGGGGGATTTTTTTTCTTTCATATATTGTGCCATAAAAGGCTGATAATTCTCATGGTGGAGAAAATCCCCCAGGAAAAACCTAAACTATTTATTTATCGGCAGGCGGATTAATGCGCATGGGGCTGCTGCCCATGCCGCGGCTTCTGTCATCACCGGCATCAGAACCCATACCTTTCACAGCACTGTCTGGATGGTCTTTCATGCTCTTGGTGTGCATGGACTGAAAATCTTTCCATTCTTTAAGGGAAATGCTTTTATCCGCGTCACTGTCAATAATGCCAAAAACATTATCCTTCATGGTGGGATATAATGCCTTAAATTCTTCGGCGCTTACTTTGCCATCTTTATCTGTATCCATTTTAGCGTATTTTTCTTCAGCCATGGCAGGAGTGCTCAAAGCTAAAAACAACAGAGTCAATACATATTTTTTCATATTTCGCTCAACATAGGGTAAAAGATTATTGACATATGCTTTTTTGCGTATTTTATAAAAAAGCAAGGCCAGCATTTGCACCTCATAACGTCTTTAGCACAAGCAGTAAAGGGCAAATGCATAACATTTTTTCTGCGCTAAAAAAGGCAAAGCAAATAAAAATGTCTCTTTTCCTACCTTTTTACGAGGAATTTCCCCTTAAAACACCGTATGTTACAAAAATAACTTTTTTTTTGCTTCTGGTCTTGACCAATGTGCCCTCCTGAATTACTTTTACGGCACTATGAATTGGGACTGGGATAAACTACAAGAAAAACGGCAGAGACAGTCGCGACAAAACCCCTTTGGTGGTGGCAACAATGAACCACCAGAACCAAAGGGCGGCGACAATGGCGGCGGTAATAATCGCAAGCCTCCTATTAACTTTGATAAATTTGAAAATCCTTTGCGCGGACGCATGAATGTGCCACGCGGCAAGGGAGTTTGGTTGCTTGTGGGAGCTGTGGCTGTGGTCTGGCTCTTGTCGGGTATATTTATTGTAAATCCTGACGAAGAAGGCGTAGTCTTGCGCTTTGGCAAATATGTTCGCACTGTGGGTCCTGGCCCGCACTATCATTTGCCCGCCCCCATTGAGGTGGTTTATAAGCCCAAGGTCACGCAAGTTATGCGCGGCGAAGTGGGCTTTCGTTCTGTAGGGCAAGAAAGATCATTCCAGCAAGGGCAATTACGCGCTGTGCCTGAAGAAGGTTCCATGCTTACAGGTGATGAAAATATCGTCACTGTGCAATTTAGTGTGCAGTACAAAATTAGCGATGCTGTGGAATATCTTTTTAATGTGACAGATCAAGCAGCTGTGGTGCGCAATGCGGCCGAAGCTGCCATGCGTGAAGTTATTGGTAAAAGCATGATTGATTCTGCCATCACCGACGGCAAAATCCAAATCCAAAGCGACGCCACAGAACTTTTGCAAAACATTCTTAATCGTTATGATATTGGTGTGCAAATAATTGCTGTGCAATTGCAAGACGTACATCCACCGCAAGAAGTTATTGACGCTTTTAAAGATGTGGCTTCTGCGCGCGAGGACAAAAGCCGTATTATTAACGAAGCCGAAGCGTATCGCAATGAACTTTTGCCTAAGGCACGCGGAAAGGCGGCCGAGCTTGAAAATCAAGCCCAGGCCTATAAAGAAACCCGTGTTCAAAATGCCGAAGGTGAAGCGTCACGCTTTATGGCTATTTTAAGTGAGTACGAAAAGGCCAAAGACGTGACAAAACAGCGCCTCTATTACGAAGCCATGGAAGATATACTCGTAAATTCCAACGAAAAGCTCATCATACCGTCTGACGCAGCCGAGCGTATTTTGCCCTTTTTACCACTGGAAAAAACACCGGCTAACACGCAAACGCGCGGTGCCGCTGCAAGCCAAAATAATGGGGGAACACGCTAATGCAAAAAAATCCTCTACCAGTGCTTGTGGGCATTATTTTGGCGGTATTCCTTGTGGGGCAAAGCTTTTTTACCGTGCATGAAACGGAACAGGCCTTGGTATTGCAACTTGGTGTACCTAAAGACGAGGTGTATGGCCCAGGCCTACACTTTAAATTACCCTTCATCCAAAATGTGATTTATTTTGATGCGCGCGTTCTTGATTATGACGCACGCCCCACCGAAGCTTTTACTGTGGATAAAAAAGCCATTGTGCTCGACAACTATGCCCGTTGGCGCATAGTCGATCCTTTGCAATTTTACCGCACCATGCGCACCATTCCCGGTGCACAAGCTCGTCTTGACGACGTGGTGTATTCGCAGTTGCGTGCTCTTTTGGGTGGATATACTCTCACAGAGGTGGTGGCATTGCACCGCGCACAAATCATGGAAGAAGTTACCAACAGGGTGGCTGCTTTAATGCAACCCTTTGGGGTGGAAGTTATCGACGTGCGTATCAAGCGCACCGATCTTCCTGCAGAAAACCAGCGCGCCATATTTGAACGCATGCGAGCAGAGCGTGAAAGACAGGCAAAACAATATCGCTCAGAAGGGGTGGAAGAGTCCACTCGCATACGCTCAGAAGCGGACAAACAACGCGCTATAATATTGGCAGAGGCAACGAAAAAGGCTCAGGTAATTCAAGGTGAAGGCGATGCCCTTGCCGCTAAAATCTTTGGTGACGCCTTTGGTAAGGCTCCAGAATTTTATGAATTCCAACGCGGCCTTGAAGTCTTGCAAAATGCATTGCAACAAAACAGTCGCATCGTGCTTTCGCAAGACAACCCTATACTCAAACCCTTACAGTAAGAGGCGGAATCGGTATATGTCTGTATTTAGAGAAGCGTACGAGCGCATAAAATATGCGACCAA
>CAYJHG010000262.1:0-2801 GCA_964369535.1 uncultured Desulfovibrionaceae bacterium | reverse complement strand
TTACTTCTTGAAAAACAAGTCAAAGAAGTTTAAATGCTTTTGTTCTAAAAAATTTATTTTTAATGCTTGCCTTTTTCCCTAGAAACGATTAATGTAAAATAGAGAAGCAACTCTTTGGGAATTTGTACATACAAATTATTTGCAATAGACTGCCTGCACCAATATTAATCAAATATATTTAATTTTTGTGCGCTGCCCTGATATTACTAATAAAGTATATGGTGTTATCTGGCAGTCTCGCTTTTTTTTATCCTTGAAAATTTATGGCAAAAGCCTTTACTTAATCCACAGTTTTTTGGCTGAAAAACATAAAGACTATGCCTTACTTTAGCTACGGACAATAAAATGCTTTTTTGAGTTTATGTTTATGTAAAATTTTTTTGTTTTATCAGTGAATTATTGATGCTTTAAAAGCTTTCCAAAGCAAAGCCAAAACATTGGTTGCATAAATTCATTTAACCTGTTTTTTCCATTAATGTAAATATATTGTAAAGGAGATGTTAATGTTTGGTCCTTATGAAATGGTGATGGATTTTGCTCTTATGTCTATACTTTTGATAGTGGCACACATTTTACGGGCTAAAGTGAAGTTGTTTCAAATTATTTATGTTCCATCGGCTCTTATTGCAGGCTTTTTGGCTTTGTTTGGTGGCTATCAATTTCTTGATATTGTCCCTTTTGCCATGCGCGCTGACGAATCTCCCTTCATGGTGTCCTATCCCTATCTTTTAGTTGTGGTTCTTTTTGGTTCTCTTTTTCTTGGTAGACAAAAAAGTCAGACCAATACTTCATTAAGAAATATTGTGCACAAGGTGGGAGACACCTTTTTTTATAATACCGCTGTTGAAATAGGTCAATTTGCGTGTGCGCTGCTTTTTGGAATTATCGTGCTCATGCCTCTTTTTCCGGATTTATATCACGGATTTGCCCTAATGTGGCCCGCTGGTTTTGCCGGAGGGCATGGTTATGCCACAGCTATAGGCACGGTTTTGCAAAATGCAGGTTGGGATGAAGCTCTCACTGTGGGATACACTTCGGCCACTGTAGGGCTTTTGGCTGGCGTTGTGGGTGGCATGATTCTTATTAACATAGGAACACGCAAAGGCTGGACACGTCTTGTGAAAGATGTAGACCAATTGCCTCAAAGCATGCTCACAGGTTTTGTTCCAGAAAATGAGCGCGTTTCGATGGGCAAGGAAACTGTCAATCCCATCGCTCTTGATCCTTTTACGTGGCATTTTGCGCTAGTTATATCAGTTTTCGGCATAGCTTTTTATTTATATGATTTTATAAAGGCCACTATTCCAGGAAATTATGAAATCCCTATGATGTGTATTTCCATGCTGTGCGGATGTTTATTGCAAAAGACATTTGATACGGTAAACCTTGGTCAATACATAGACAAAAGCATTATAAATCGCATTGGTTCTTGGGTTACAGATTATCTTGTGGCATTTGGTGTAGCAAGCATAAAAATTTCTGTTGTAGTGCAATATGCCATCCCAATGACATTATTATTTAGTTTCGGCATTTTTTATTGTGTTGCTATTTTTTTTCTTGTAGGGCGTCGTATTTTTCGTAATTTTTGGTTTGAACGTAGTATTTTTGTATTTGGTTGGTCCACGGGCGTGGTGGCAATGGGTGTTACTTTGTTACGAATTGTTGACCCAACGTTCAAAACAAAGACTTTAGAAGATTATGGCCTTGCCTATGTGCCCATTTCCATGATTGAGATTGTCATAATCACGATTTTACCACTATTGGTGGCAAATAACATACTCTTAATTCCGGCACTTGCATTAATATGCATCTTCACAGCGTGCCTTTTGGCTTCACGCTACTTCATAGGATGGTCCAATAAATCAAACAGGCAATTACGAGAAGGCGAAGAAATGATTATTATGGAATATAATGCAGAAATGATAAAAGCACAAAGCACCATAAAAGATTCATCCATTGAGAAACAAGAAAACATTGATTAGCTTAAATTAAGCTCCCTGCGCAATTCATTGCGTAAGGTCTCACGGAGTCTTGATGACAATCCATGCCACCCAAAATCGAGAATAGGCACAACATTGCTTCGGCGCTAAGCTGTTGAACGCAAGTCTTGCAGCGTTTTTTCTCGTGATGACAAAGGAAGATAAAGCTTTGCATGTAAGCTTGTGGTAACGTCCCTTGCATTTGAGATAACCTACGGTGACACACGAAGTCATTGCGAGGCACGAGCGAAGCAAAGTAACGAAGCAATCCAGTCTGCACTGCTCCGAAGGAGCTTGTTGCAGACAATTGCACTGTATATAAGAAAAAGGCATGGATTGCCGCGCTACCTATCCGTAAAGGCTCACTGCGTTCGCCAACGGCTAGGGGCTCGCAATGACAAATGAATGCAAAGCTTTGCATGTTAAATGGTGGTAACGTTCCTTGCTCGTGGCGGTAGGGGCTTGCGCTTCGTATGTAAGCTTGTAGCGTCCCTTGCCCAAGGCAGTAGGGAACAAGGCTTCGTATGCAGGGGCAATCCATGCCTTTCCATAATTTTGATACAACGTGAGCAACCACCGACTTACATATAAGCATATAATATTATTTGTCATTGTGAGGAGGAACCTGCGGCGACGCGTTTTATACCCTTTAGGGTGCAATCCATGCCTTTCAAAAGCTGTAATGCAAAGCCAGTAACCACCGCTTTACTTGCAGCGCACTGCTCCACCATTGTCATTACGAGGAAAGAGCGAAGCGAATTGACGTGGTAATCCAGTCTGCACTGCTCCGAAGGAGCTTGTTGCAGACAATAGAGTCCATGC
>CAYJHG010000261.1:0-2807 GCA_964369535.1 uncultured Desulfovibrionaceae bacterium | reverse complement strand
CGCATATTTTAAAATGCAAGGGAATACTTTTTTGTGTGACCTACTAAAGCATGTATTATTCAAGGTTTACAAAAAAGCATAAGTGCATAAAGCGCTCGACATGTAAGAGAAATTTTGTTAGTATAAATGAATATTGAGTGGTAATGTATTTGATTTTTTTTGGGAAAAATTTCCTAAAGATCATAGTCATACGTGTTATTCAAAATTGTATAGTGATACAACATTGTTATGGAGGAAGGAATGGAAAAAAAGCAGACCGCAAAAAAATCTGCTGTTGTGAACAAGGCAAAAAAAGAAGATAAGCTCATTCTTACAGGCGCAGATATTGTAGCCATGGGCGAAAGTGCTGAATTGCTTGTAGGTGGTAAAAACTATAATACGGCACTTATTTCAGAAATCGAAGGCATTCAGGCTCCGTATTTTCGTGCCATTTCTTCCTTGGCATTCCATAAACTCCTTGATGAAACAAGCGTCATTGCTTCTGTGGTGCGCGCTGTTGTTGATAAAGAATATAAGCGCATAGATTGGAATGATTCTGAAATCAATCAAGACCCTGAATTTTTACAAAAATTTGTACGCAGTCTTGGGCGTTTAACCAAAGAAGCAAGCGCCAGTTTAAGCGATGTGCGCATTCCTTTGCGTACTTTTATAAATAATGTTGTGGACGGCTTTGCCACATCTCCTGAAGGAATTGACCAATTGCGCAAGCGTTCTGTGCTTGTGCAAGCAGCTATTTTGTCGGTGGATTTACCAGAAGCGGTAAAAGAAGCCGTGCAAGAAGCCTATTTGGATATTTGCAAAGACAACGAAGGGGAAATCGTGCCTGTGGCTGTGCGTTCATCGGCAGCTGGCGAAGATTCGCGCAAAAAAGCCTTTGCCGGCTTGCAAGACACCTATCTGAATATGGTAGGTGCAGACAAAGTTGCTGTGGCTTACCATTGGGATTGCGCCTCTGCCTATAATTTGCGTTCCATGACATATAGACGTGAAGCCATTTTGGACGCTTTAGCTAAAGCCGAAGACCTTGGTGACCAAAGCATTGCCGAAATAGCCAAGAAAGAATGGGCCATAGAAAATACGTCACTTTCTGTATGTATGATGCAAATGATAAATCCCGTTATTTCCGGAACAGCCTTTTCGGCCGACACAGCCACCGGTTGCCGTGGAACTTCGCGCAAGGATCTTGTGAGCATTGATGCAAGCTATGGCCTTGGTGAAGCTGTGGTGGGTGGCAAGGTTACGCCAGACAAACTCTATGTTTTCCAAAAAGATAATGGGTCTGAAGTGGTTATACGCCAAATGGGCTGCAAAGACATGAAGATCGTGTATGATGAAAAGGGCGGCACCAAGGAAGTGGAAGTTCCTGAGCTTGAAGCTTTGCGTTGGGCCCTATCTTTAAGTCAGGCAGAACGTGTGGCCAAGGGTGTTCGAGCCGTGAGCGTGGCCTATGGTGACATGATCATGGACACAGAGTTTTGCATTGATGCCAAAGACAGATTGTGGTTTGTGCAAGCAAGGCCAGAAACGCGCTGGAATGAAGAACTTGAAGAATATCCTCATACCATTTTTATGCGTCGCCAAGAAGTGGATCCCAAGGCAGCAGCCCTAGCTGAAGTTATTGCCGAAGGTAATGGCGCTTCGCGCGGTGCAGGGCAAGGTACGGTTAAGTATCTGCGTTCTGCCTTAGAGCTTAATAAAATTTCTAAAGGCGACATACTTGCTGCAGAGCGCACCGACCCAGATATGGTGCCCGGTATGCGTGTGGCTTCGGCCATTTTAGCAGACGTTGGTGGCGACACAAGCCATGCTGCCATTACTTCGCGTGAACTTGGCATTGCTGCTATTATTGGTATTCAACGTCTTGATGTATTGCGAGCATTAGACGGTGCACAAGTGACCGTTGACGGAACGCGTGGTAAAGTATACCGCGGCCTCTTGCCCCTGCACGAAGTGGGTGGCGAAATGGATCTTTCTAAACTTCCGCGCACTAAAACCAAGGTGGGACTTGTGCTTGCTGATGTAGGGCAATCGCTGTTCTTGTCTCGTTTGCGCGAGCTTCCTGAATTTGAAGTGGGGCTTTTGCGTGCAGAATTTATGCTTGGCAATATAGGCATTCACCCAGCAGCCCTTGAAGCTTTTGACAATGGCAGTTTAGAAAGTGTTGTGGAAGAAAAGGCTAAAGAGCTCGACGGGCGTTTATCCAAAGTATTACGCGAGCAAATGGCTGCCGGTCTTATAGTTTCTGATTTACAAATACGTTCTTATGTTGGTGAAATAACCGGTTTATCTGCTGAACTTCTCTTGCTTAATGAAAAAACAACCCAAGCAGCTGCTGATGATCTTTTGATTTTACACCGTAAGATGCGCGAAGTAGAGATGAAGATTGACGAACATTTAGAAATGGCCACTCGTCGTCTTGATATTCTTAAAAGTAGCCCAGATTTGCGTGAACATGTGCGTATTATCATGGGTTATGATGATGAAATTGCATTACTTTCTTCAGCTGATAATGAAGATATTAAACGCAGAGCTGAATACGAAACCATGATTGATGACCATGTTGAGCGCATTAAAGAGTTGCCCATGGTGGTATCTGTTATGGAAAATATTAAGCGTTTGCGCGAAGAAGTGGGCTTACGTACGGGCTTGAAAAAAGAAATTGATGAAGTGCGTAATCTTATTGATAAGATACGCAGCCTTATTAAATCGCGCGGTTTCCGCACCGGTAAAGAGCACTATGTGCAAACCCTTGCGCAAAGTTTGGCTCTTTTTGCCATGGCTTTTTATGGCAAAACTATTATTTACCG
>CAYJHG010000260.1:0-2823 GCA_964369535.1 uncultured Desulfovibrionaceae bacterium | reverse complement strand
TTTGCACATATTTGCATGTTCTTATCATGCGAGTGTCGTATTCTTCTATGCAACCTACAAGCACATATTCTGCCCTTTGTGAGTGGATAAGAGTGCTTGCTGCTTGCAATGCACCGGCAAAAGAGATGGAAAATTGGTTCACAGTTTGGCAGGGGCCTTGTAGGCCATGGTAAAGGCTTAAAAGTCCGGCTCCCATGTTGTTGACAGCGTGAGAAAAAGCCGTTGGTGAAGAAAGGCGTGGGCCATTGTCTAAAATAGTATCAATAAAGTCCATGCTCATTTGCATACTTGGATAACTTGTGCCAATGACCAAGCCTATTTTTGTTTTATCTAAGTCTGCAGTGTTTTCCATGGCAAGGGCGCTGGCAAGCAAGCCCATGCGGGCATAGCGAGGAATTCTGCGCATGGGCATTTTAGGGAAAATGCTTTGCAGTCTTTCGCTTTCTTCTTTACCAAATGTGGAATTTTCTTCGCGGTCTATATCAGAAAAATACACAAAACCCGAATGGAGAATGCTGATGTTAGGTGAAAAACTCATGCTAAACTCCCTTAAGAATAAGTGCTGCATTGGTTCCGCCAAAGCCCAAGGACGTGGAAAGGGCATAGTTTTTATCTATGTCCGTGCGCGTGGTGGTGGGCATAAGGCCGATTTCGGGATCTATGTTTTCAAAGCCCTTGGTGGGTGGAACATATTTTTGTTGCAAAGCTAAGAGCGAAAAAATGGCTTCCAAAGCACCAGCAGCGCCAAGGGTGTGGCCGGTAATGCTCTTACTGCCCCATACGGGAGTATTGGGTAAGTGTGTGCGGAAATACGCTCCTTCAATTCTATCATTTTCAGGCGTGGCGGTGCCGTGGGCATTGACAAAGGCAAGGTCGTCAAAGCCAATTTGGGCTTGCTTAAACGCTGCTTGAATGGACATGTGTAGTCCCCGAGCTTCGGGGTGCGGTGCCGTAAAGTGGTGGGCATCGGCATGGCCACCATAACCGGCAATGTACCCTAAAGGCGTAATGCCACGGGCTTTTGCATGTTCTGTTTTTTCTAGTAGTAAGATACCGGCAGCTTCGCCAAGGTTCAGGCCTGTGCGTTGCCCATCAAAGGGACGACAAAGCTCTTTGCTATAAATCATAAGCCTGCCAAAGCCCGTATGGGGCACAAGGCTTAAGGCGTCTGCGCCACCGCAAAGCACCATGTCGCACTGCCCGTGCAAAATCATGTCCATACCAAGGCCAATGGCGTCTGCGCCGGATGTACAAGCATTGGCAATGGTTAAGGCAGGGCCTAGAAAAGCATATTTTTGTGCAATGCTTAAAGCAAGATTTGAGGTGAAGTATTCTTCAACATCGGTAATCTCTTCTGTATTTGAAACACCGCTTCTGCCGGCATTGTAGCCCTCCCAAAAGTGAAGGGCACTGCCGGACGTTGTACCAAGAACAACGCCAATATTTTTTCTTTTCTCAGTGGATATACTGCCTTTTTCTGCGCTTGAAGCAGAAATATTTGCTTGCTGCAAAGCTTTTTCTGCGGCAAAAAGTGCTATGGACAAGGTGTCTCTGGAAGAAAAGTGCCTTTTACCGGCAAAAGCCTCGTCTGGTGCGGCGAAAAAAGGATAGGGCATTATATCCTTATATAAAATGCTAGGCGGCGAAAGGACGGTATCTGCGCACAAAAATGTGGCTAAATTAGAACCTGCCGCACACACAGAGCCCATGCCGCTTACACATACAGGATGTTGTTCTTGTGGCGATATTTGCATAATATTTTATGATTTCTCGGTGATTGAAAGAATATATTCTGCCAAAACTTGTATGGAAACGAATACTTGACGTGCAGTTGCCGAGTCTTCGATAACAACACCAAAGTTTTGTTCCAACATAACTACAAGTTCCACCGCATCAAGTGAATCTAGCCCAAGGCCGTCTTCACTAAAAAGAAGCATATTGTCTTCAATGTCTTCTGCTTTAACGCCTTCAATGTTCAGGGTACTTACGATGTCCTGTTTAAGTTTTTCCTTGCATTCTTGTAGTGTCATTTTTTTCCCACATGTCTAAAAAGTTAAAAAAGTGATATGGATATTTTTGCACCATATCTTCCATAATGGCAGCAAAACTTTGAGCGCATTTTTGCAACTCTTCGCGGTTACGGCGTAAATTACTGGGAACGTGTATCTTTTCTGATTTTACACCATGTACTAAACCATCGGTAAGCACACTAAAACTTACAATGAGCGGCACTTTGGTAATAGAGGCCAATACATAGGCTATGGTGGGTAACTGTATGGTGTCTCCCAAAAAAGTCACATCTATGCCTGCGTCAGAAGTGTCAGTAATTCTGTCTCCTCCAATACACACAATTTCTTTGCGTTGCAAGGCTGCAGTGATGGCAAATGAGGCTTCCACTCCATCTCTGGAGTTGATAACGCGCATATCGTGCTTATCTTTTTGAGCATCGTGTTCAAAATAATGTCTGTCATTATCTTCTTCATGCACCCATTGTACTATATTTACAGGGCGATTCAGCCTTTCAACACCGGCAAGTCCAAGCTGCCACGCGCCAATGTGACCTGTAAGGATAATGCAGCCTGAGTCTTCGGGCAAATTATCTTTGATATATTCGCGCGAAGCCGAGGTGGTGGTGATGGAGTCTTTGCCCAAAATGCCTAAAGTTATGCGTTGTAAAAGCCCTTCGGCAAAGCATAGGTATAATTTATAGCAATGTATCCATCTGCTAAAAGCATTCACATGGGGAAAGCGGCGCGAAAGGTAGGGGTAACTACGTCTACGCACCGAAGGTAAAAGAGAATAATATAAAACAACGAATCTAAT
>CAYJHG010000259.1:0-2828 GCA_964369535.1 uncultured Desulfovibrionaceae bacterium | reverse complement strand
GGAGTGAGACAATGAGAATATTTGAGACCTTGCTGCTGCTCTCACCAGAGCTTGCCGCAGACAATCGCGAGAGCCTGATTTCTGGCCTCACAGCTATCATCGAGCGTGAACAAGGCTCCATGATTCAGCTTGACCCATGGGGTATGCGCGACCTTGCCTATCCTGTGCAAAAGCACATGCGCGGCTATTATGTGCGCCTTGAATACAAGGCTCCACCTGCTGCCATTGCCGAACTTGAGCGCAATATCCGCATCACCGACGGCATCTACAAATTTGTTACCGTCAGATTGGCCGATGAAGTGGCTGAGGAGGTTGCATAACATGGCTTTTAAGAAAAAATTTGCACCACGCCGCAAGTTCTGCCGCTTTTGTGCCGACAAAGAATTGCCACTAAATTATAAGCGTGCCGATATCTTACGCGATTTCATCACAGAACGCGGTAAGATTATTGCCCGTCGTATTACCGGCACTTGTGCCCATCACCAACGTGTGCTCACCCGTGAAATTAAGCGTTCTCGTCAGATGGCTTTGCTCATCTACACCGCCACCCACGACAGCACCGTCAAGAAAAAAAGTAATATCTAGGGGGATGCCACTATGAAAATCATTCTCCGTGCCGACGTTGAAAATTTAGGTAAAGTGGGCGACGTTGTTGACGTAAAGCCCGGTTATGGTCGCAACTTCCTTTTGCCACAGGGCATGGCTATGATTGCAAGCCCTGCAAACTTAAAGACATTTGAGCTTGAGCGCAAAAAATTAGAAGCAAAAATGAGCGCTCTGCGCACCGATGCCCAAAGCATTTGCGCTAAGCTTGAAGCTCTTGATGTAGTTATTACCATGCGTGTGGGTGAAAACGACAAGTTGTATGGTTCGGTAACTTCTTCTCTCATAGGCGATGCTTTGGCAGCCCTTGGAGTAGAAGTTGATCGCCGCCGTATCTTGCTTGACGCGCCCATCCGTGTACTTGGTGAACACCCTGTGCGCATACGTCTTTTTGCAGACGTTATGGCCAATGTTGTTGTGAAGGTTGTGAGCGAAGAACGCCACTACGAAGAAGACGACGTTGTGGCCGAAGCCCCAGCCGAAGCTCCAGTTGAAGAAGCTGCCGAAGCTAGCGATGGTGCCACCGAAGAATAAGCCTTTGAAGGTTCCTCCAACTCAGGACATGTCCGAAGATGATTTTATATCAAACGACATGTCCTGGGTAGAGGGGCCAGATGGCATGGAAGCCATGGACGACATGGAAGGGTATGCAGCAGATTTTTTCGCTGAATCAGCTCCTATGCTTGACCCCCTAGCCGTTCCAAATTCTCCAAGCTCTCCAAAAACTCCTGCCAATATGCAAGCAAAGCCACAAGCACATGCTGCACAAAATGCGTCCACCGCTAAAACATACACCCCCAAATCCAAAGAAGAAAGAGCCAGCGAAAGGCTTTTAAGTCGCGTTCCGCCCCATAGTGTCGAGGCCGAACAAGCTGTACTTGGTGGTATAATTTCGCGCCCCAATGCCATGAATCTCATTGTGGATGTGCTTGAAGAAAAAGATTTTTACATACCGGCGCACCAGTTGATATATGGTTCCTTTTTGGCCTTATACCGCAAATCAAAGCCGGTGGATTTGGTGTCTTGTGCTGAATATTTAAGAGACCAAAGCCAAATAGACACTGTTGGTGGAGCTGTGTATTTAAGCCAGCTTGCCCAAGCTGTGGTCAGTGGTGCCAATGCCGAATATTACGCCACCATTGTGCGCGACAAATCTTTGCAGCGCAACCTCATTGACACTTGTTCAGGTATTATAGGCAATTGCTATGACAGTTCGCGCGACGTAGAAGACCTTTTAGCAGAGTCTGAGCAATCGGTTTTTGCCATATCGCAGCGCACTGTGGGCAAAGATTTCAGCGGCACAAAAGAGCTTGTGGATAATGTTTTTAAAAAACTTACGGAATTGGCCGATTCCAGAGAAAGCATTACCGGTGTAACCACAGGTTTTACGCGCCTTGATAAAATGACGGCTGGTTTGCAGCGTTCTGACCTTATCATTGTGGCGGCGCGTCCTTCCATGGGTAAGACGGCCTTTGCCATGTGTATGGCTTTAAATGCGGCCATTATGCAAAATGTGCCCGTGGCTGTGTATTCCCTTGAAATGTCCAAAGAGCAACTCATGCAGCGCATGTTGGCTGTGTATGCCAAAGTAGATGTTTCTTTGTTGCGTCAGCCTTCCATGCTCAACGACGAAGATTGGGCAGCCCTTTTTGCCGCTGCCGATGCCATTGGGCGAGCTCCCATATTTATTGATGATACCCCTTCCATAAGCACTCTTGAATTGCGTGCCCGAACTCGCCGTTTAAAATCCGAACACGGTGTGGGCATGGTCATTGTGGATTATTTACAACTCATGCGTGCAGGGCGGCGTGTGGATTCGCGCGAACTTGAAATCTCAGAAATTTCTCGCTCTCTTAAAGCCTTAGCCAAAGAAATGGACATTCCTGTTGTGGCTTTATCACAGCTTAATCGCAAAGCTGAAGAGCGCAGCGACAAGCGCCCCATGCTTTCTGATTTGCGTGAATCGGGCGCCATAGAACAAGATGCTGACGTTATTATGTTTGTATATCGTGAAGATGTGTATAAATATACAAAACCTTCCGAGAGGCCACCACAAGGTGTTGCCGAAATTATCATAGGCAAGCAGCGCAATGGCCCTGTGGGAGCTGTGGATCTATTGTATCTTTCGCGCTATACTTGCTTTGAGGATTTGGCACCGGACTATTTTGTGGCCGCTTCTGAAGATCAGGCATAAAAGAGTCTTAAGAACTTTTGCCGAAGAAATT
>CAYJHG010000258.1:0-2845 GCA_964369535.1 uncultured Desulfovibrionaceae bacterium | reverse complement strand
CTTTTACTCTGCACAGCATGTTTTGTATTAAAGCAACCTTTCAAATGTTAACGATAAAATTATATTTAAAAACAATTGTGCAGAGCTTTCAGATATGAAAAATCACAATTTTCTTCGTACTATGAGCATTGGCAGCACGGCTCTTTGGCTGGCACTTTTTGCTCTGCTTCCCAATGTGGGGCTCTTGGTCATTACCGTGCTTGAGCGAGGCGTCACAGAATTTGTGTTGCCAAAGTTCACCCTAGACAATTATTTACGTTTATTTGATCCAAGATATAGCGGTATTTTGTGGGAATCTTTTTGGATAGCTTTTGCAAGCACCGCCATGTGTTTGCTAGTGGCTTATCCTTGTGCTTATAGCATGGCAAGGGCTCCTGCAAAAATACGCCCTTGGCTTATTCTTTTGGTAATTATACCATTTTGGACAAATTCACTCATCAGAACATATGCGCTCATTGCCATTTTAAAGGCCAATGGTCTTCTCAGTTCCTTATTCATGTGGCTTGGTTTAACGGCAGAGCCTGTGTCTTTTATGTACAGTAATTTTGCGGTGTTCACAGGTATTGTGTATACATTTTTACCTTTTATGATTTTGCCCCTCTATGCCAGCATAGAAAAACTTGATCCGCGCTATGCCGAGGCCGCCCGTGACCTTGGGGCAGGTGTTGTGCGCACTTTTTGGCACATAACTTTGCCATTAACCTTGCCGGGCATCATTGCCGGCAGTATGCTAGTATTTTTACCTTCGCTTGGGGCTTTTTATATACCGGAAATATTGGGCGGAGCCAAAAGTCTTTTGGTTGGTAATTTTATTAAAAATCAATTTCTTGTGGCAAGAGATTGGCCTTTGGGCGCAGCGGCCAGCACTTTTTTGACTTTGTTGCTTATTTTTATGATTGTATTGTACCGCTTTGTGACGCGCCATAATCACAAACAAGAATTGTTTGAAGAGGCTGCCTAATGTTACATAAATTGGGCAAATTATGGCTTTGGCTGGTATATGCCTTTTTATACATTCCCATTTTTGTGGTTATACTGTATTCATTTAACAGTGCACGTTACTCCACTGATTGGCGTGGGTTCACCTTGAAATGGTATGAAACACTTTTTAATAATGCCTCACTCTTAGATGCGGCTGTCAATTCGCTGATTGTAGCCGTTGTAGCTGCCACCTTGGCCACCATATTGGGTGTGCTTGCAGCTGTGGCATTATATAGGTATAAGTTTTTTTTGCGCAAGCTTTTGCACGGTTCCATATATGTGCTTACGGTTTCACCAGATATTGTTATGGGCATATCTTTTCTTATTTTTTTCATTGCCCTGTCTGTGGAACTTGGTTTTATGACGCTTATTATTGCGCATACGACGTTGTGTTTGCCCTTTGTGACCATTACGGTGTTGGCGCGAATGGCAGAATTTGACGAAAGTTTGGTAGAGGCCGCGCGCGACCTTGGTGCCACGGAATGGCAGGCTTTTGCGCATGTGATTTTACCACTCATAATTCCGGCTGTTTTGGCAGGTTGGCTTTTGGCTTTTACTTTATCTATGGATGACGTGCTCATCAGTTTTTTTGTGACGGGTCCGTCTTTTGAGGTGTTACCATTGAAAATTTATTCTATGGTGCGCCTAGGTATGAAACCGGATGTAAACGCCCTTTCGGCTGTCATGTTTGGTGTTGCGGTGGTTTTGGTATTTTTGGTGTGGAGTCTTGATAAATGGAGGAAAAAATAGGATGAAGACTGTATTACGAAATATGTGCGCTGTGTGTATGGTTTTAAGTCTGTTTCTGTGTATTCTTGTAAAGCCTTCTGTGGCTGCCGATGATAATAAACTCTATGTTTTCAATTGGTCTGAGTATATTCCGCAAGATGTGCTGGATCAGTTTACTAAAGAAACGGGCATAGAAGTTGTGTATACTACCTACGAATCCAATGAATCCATGTTTGCCAAATTAAAATTGCTTGATGGCAAAGGTTATGATGTGGTGGTGCCTTCTACCTATTTTGTGGAACTCATGCGCGATGCTGGTTTATTGTCTCCCATAGACAAAAGTAAGCTTCCAAATATTTTACACTTAGACCCACAAGTTTTGAACCAACCCTTTGATCCCAGCAATACATATTCCATGCCCTATATGTGGGGTGTGCAAGGTTTTATGGTAAATAAAAAAGTGGTAGACCCTAAGGAAATAACATCTTGGAATGACCTTTTGCGCCCTGAATTTAAAGGGAAACTGCTTCTTTCTGACGATTTGCGCGACACATTTGGTGCGGCTTTAAAAGCTACGGGTGCTTCGGTAAACAGCACTAATCCTGAAGAAGTGAAGGCCGCTTTTGAATGGCTTAAAGCCATTAAGCCCCATGTGCGTATTTTTGACGTGACCGCAGCCAAACAAGCCCTTATTAGCGAAGAGGTGACGGCTGGTCTTATTTGGAATGGCGACGCTTTTATTGCCCAAGCTGAAAATCCCAATCTTGTGTTTATTTATCCAAAGGAAGGTAATCCCTTATGGATGGACACTTTTGTTATTCCCGCAAAAGCCGAAAATAAAGAAAATGCCCATAAATTTATTAACTTTATGCTACGTCCAGATATTGCAGCTGCTTGTCTGAAAGAGTATAATTATAGTACTCCCAATAAAGGCGTAAAAGCCTTGCTTGATGCAGAGTTCGCAGAAAGTGATCTCATATTCCCCAGTAAAGAAAATATTGCCAGGAGCGAATTTTCCATAGGCATTGGGGAAGCTGTGAAAATGTATGAAAAATATTGGGAAGATTTGAAAATAGATTCTGGGAATTAAAATGATATCTTAAAAAAGCCCGCTTTTGGAAGCGGGCTTTTTTGT
>CAYJHG010000257.1:0-2850 GCA_964369535.1 uncultured Desulfovibrionaceae bacterium | reverse complement strand
ATTTGCAAAGCAAGGGTCAAAGCTTCTCGCACAAGAGGAAGTTCCGTTTCTTGTAGAGTGCGAGGGTCAAGGCAAAAATGGTCAGCTTCAAGACGCCCTATGAGTGGCAGCTCTTGGCTTAACAACAGTTGTTTTAAGCGTGTGGCCGACATATGTTTTGGTTGTATGCACACAAGAGTTGTGGGCAAATCGCGTTCAGGAAAAGAACCTCCGCCCACTCGCGATACATTTTCGCATAAAGTAAATGTGGCCAATGTGTCTAATTCTTCACGCAAAAAAGCGCATAAAGCCTGCGCTTTTTGGGCAAGTTCCTTGGGCTGCATGGTAATCATGCGCAATGTGGGCACATCGTTAAGCGCTTTGTCAAGATCGGTATACAAACGTAATGTGGCTTCAAGTGCTGCTAAGGTGCTCTTATCACAACGTAAAGCGCGGTAAAGCTGATTGGTGCGCATGCGCTCAATATAATCCGTGTGCCCGACAATAATTCCCGCTTGTGGCCCTCCAAGCACTTTATCACCTGAAAAAGTCACCACATGCGCCCCGGCCTGCACCACCGTTTGCACCGTAGGTTCGTCAGGCAAGCCATAAGCGTGTAAATCCACAAGAGAACCACTGCCAAGGTCTTCAATAACAGGCACTTGATATTCTTTGCCAAGCTGCACAAGCTCTTGCAAAGTTACTTCCTTATGGAAACCCAAAATGCGGTAATTGGACGTATGCACCCTAAGCAAGGCAACGGTGCGTTCATTTATGGCATTTCTATAATCATGTTCGTGGGTTCTATTGGTTGCACCCACTTCGCGCAACACGGCGCCACTGCGTTCCATAACTTCTGGAATGCGAAAAGAACCGCCTATTTCCACAAGCTGACCGCGCGATACCACCACTTCGCCACCCTTGCACAAAGTATCCAAAACCAAGAGCACGGCAGCGGCATTATTGTTTACCACCATGGCCGCTTGGGCTCCGGTAATGCGGCACAATAAATCTTCCACTAAGCTTTGGCGCGAACCGCGGCCGCCTGTGTGCAAATCCAGTTCTAGATTGCTATAGTGTGCGGCGGCAGTGTAGGCGGCTTTGGCCGCCGCTTCAGCCAGAACAGAACGCCCCATATTGGTATGAATAACCACACCTGTGGCATTTAAAGTGCGCTTAAAACGCGGGCGTGTTGTTGTATATACATATTGCAAAAGCTTTGGCCAAAGGGCGCTTAAGTTTAATGCATTTGCATCTTGTTCCTTGCCATTTTTTATGTCTGCACGCACACCATTTAAAAAGTCTTCCACAGCCGCATGTAGCA
Organism: uncultured Desulfovibrionaceae bacterium; assembly: GCA_964369535.1. Taxonomy (GTDB): domain Bacteria; phylum Desulfobacterota; class Desulfovibrionia; order Desulfovibrionales; family Desulfovibrionaceae; genus CAYJAD01. The sequence goes on along the minus strand of CAYJHG010000257.1, from coordinate 1,547 downwards.
TGGGGCGTGGAATGCTTTGCAATGATTCTTCTTTTTCTAAAGTGCTTAAGCACACATCCATGGACGGCAGAGCACGAAATAATGTTTGCATGTGTCCTCACAATATTTTCAGCAAGCTCATAAAAAACAAATATACTATTACATTAACTACCTTGTAAAGCCCAAGGCGCAGATGCGGAAAAAAATTCGCCAAGCAAATATAAAGAACCAAACACAAGCACAGGCTGTTGCCCTGTCACGGCACAGGCTTTTTGCACAGCTTGGTTCACATTTTCGCACAAAATACCGCCCAATGCTTGCGCTACTTGTTGTCTTTGGCTTTGGCTCATGGCGCGTTCTTCTATCGCTTGCGCAGGAATAAAAATGGGGCAATCTCCAACACAAAGTTTTTGTATATGGCGTATATGGGGCAGCATGGCTTGCCAATTTTTGTCCGCTAAGCAAGAAAAGATGATGGCTTTAGGCGGCGCATATTGCAAAGAAATATAGTCTTGCAATGTTTTATGCAAGCTTTGCAAGCCGGCCACATTGTGCGCACCATCAATAATGCAGCTTCCCATATCCAAATCTATACGCTGAAAACGTCCGAGTATAAAGGCTTGCGCTAAACCTTGCAGCATTTTTTCTTTAGTGTGCACATGGAAAAATTGTGCATCTAAGGCCTGCCAGGCAGTCACAGCCAGAGCCGCGTTTTCTCTTTGATGCGCCCCAAAAAGGCCTAAGCTAATCTTTTCCGGCAACATTTTCTCCACATCTACCGTGCAAAAATGTGCGCCACATTCTTGAGCATAATCTGCTAAAATATCTTGCACCAATGGCGCTTGTTTTGCCGAAAACACAGGCATTTGCGCCGCCATGGCTCTGGCCTTTTGCTTGGTGATGTCTTGCAAGTTTGGCCCAAGCACCTTTTCATGCTCCATGCTAATGGGTGTTATACAGAGCATATGCCGTGGCAAGGCCGTTGTGGCGTCATGTTGTCCGCCAAGACCGGCCTCAACTATGGCCACATCAACCTTGGCCTCTTTAAAGGCCAATATGGCAAGTACTGTCAAAAATTCAAAATGGGTTAAATGGGGTGCTTTGGCATGAATTTTTGTGGCCAAGGCCGACCATAGCTCAGCATGAAGCCTTTGCCCGTCAAGGCAAATGACTTCTGCAGGCGATATAAAATATGGCGAAGTATATAGCCCCGTGCGCAATCCATGAGCCCGTGCTACAAATTCTAAAAAGGTAGCGGTGGAACCTTTGCCATTGGTTCCAACAAGTTGCACAATAGGAAATGCAGGCTTTGTCAAATCTAACATTTCCAAGGCATCGTGCATACGGTGCAGGCTTAAATCCATATGAAATTGCCCACGCTCTTGCAAAAATTGTAATACTTGCGTGAAAGTTGTAAACATGACCCTAGCATGCCAGAATTACATCGCATTGTCAGCTGATTACAGTATCCTAATTTTAATTTTTTGGCTTTCGTGGAGGGAAGGGGTTTTTTATGATTTTACAACAGAAAAAGTTCCTTGACCACACGCCCTTAAGCATGTAGAAAT
>CAYJHG010000256.1:0-2883 GCA_964369535.1 uncultured Desulfovibrionaceae bacterium | reverse complement strand
GACGCGGCAATCCATAAAATTTTAGCCAAAAGACAAACAACTCAGAAAGTCGTATTCTTACTCAATGGTATCAAGTAGGGTATGGGCGCAACGAGCGGGAAATTCTCCGGGTAAGTCTAATGTTGGCAAATGCATGCACTGTTTGGCCACTGCGCGCATGATATTATTATTCCAAGGTAAAATGTCGTATATTTCTCCGGCCGGCGCCACAATGTATTCATCAAGACTTCCATTGTCATGAAGGTGAAAAATAGCCATACCACTTTGTTTTGTCGTATTTTTTTCTCTGCGAGAACTTCCACCAAGAATCCAACCGTCTGTAGTGCGCAAAGCACCACGTAAAAAATGGTCTTCTGTAATATTCCATTCTTTATCAAAATTCAGTGCTCCATTTAGAGCAGGCACAAAACGGTAAAATGTTCCGGTGGAAGAAGAACAACAATAAATATAGTCTTCATGTTCAACCATAGAGTGTGGACAATTTAAGCCAGAAGCCACCACAGAAGAAATTACTTGGCCTTGTTTACTTCTTATATAAAAGATAACTCCAAGGCCTTCTTGTTTCCATGTGGCACATTTTTTTTGAATATTACGGAAAGGTTGATGTGAAAAGGCAGAGACTAAAAAGCCATCTCGCCAAGGGATTATGTCATTGCAATGTATGGCGTCATGCGGCAAGTCAAATTCCCATTCAGCTAAAGGTGAGCGAGTAATGGTCATGCCGCCTTCTGCATTTAAAAGCAAAATGCGAGAATTACCCGTATCTACCACAGCCAAGGTTTCTTTACTTAAGGCCTTAATACTATGAGCTAAATTGTCCATGGGGCCTGGCAGATTGTACGAAAAGATGCCATCGGAATTTATGCGAGAAACGCTATTATCTGAGGCTATCCACAATGAATTATCTTCGGTACAAGCCCCACAAACGCGTAATACATTGCCTGGGCAATACCAAAAGGCCGAACGCTTTTCTAAGTCATAGCCGACTAAGGATACAGAACTGTTTACACAAGCTAATAAAATTTTAGTCATAAGTATACTGCAGTATAAAAAGTAAGTGTGTTATTTGGAAAGCCAATGCAAAAGCACTTTAAATAATTGAGCTGCGTCAATGGGTTTTGTTGTATGGTCATTCATGCCAGCACTCAAGCTTTTTTCTCTGTCTTCTTCCATGGCATGGGCAGTCATAGCAATGATGGGAATGTGGTCAAATTGTGGGTTTTCGCGGATTTTTCTGGAAGCTGTAAGACCATCCATTTTGGGCATTTGTATGTCCATGATAACCAAATCAAAGTCTTCTTTTTGGATTTGTTCACAACCTTCTAAACCATTATCGGCCACAGAAACAACAAGCCCCACTTCTTCTAATATGGTTTGAGCAATCATTTGATTTACTTCATTGTCTTCCACAAGCAGAATTTTCTTTCCGGTGTGTTTTTCGCGTAAAAGTTTTTCAAAACGCTCTTGCAGCAGGTTTGAGTCTTGTTCAAATGAAGGACCTAAAATATTAACAAATGTGTCGTGAAGTGTTGAAGTTGCAAGGGTATCAATGCTTGTATAAAAACTAGGTATATTTTTATTGTTTGTAAATGCATAATACAAAATAGGAACATCGTTAAAATAATTTTTATTATTGATGAGTACGCTTTCTATAATAGATGCTTCGCTGAATTCTTGGTGCAAAATTATAATCTCTGGTTTCACCACAGAGTCAGTATATTTTTTTATTTCCATTATGTCGTGTGCAAAAAATATGTTGGTGTATTCAAGTGGAGAAAGTAATTTTTTTAAAAACGTAAACGATTCTTCATGAGGGAAAGCCGCAACAATCGTAATATCTTTTAATTTTTTGGTAATGGTTGAAACCTTATGCGCTTCTTTATCTAATCGGCATGTAAAGTTGAATGTGGTGCCTTCTCCAACCTTGCTTTCGCACCAAAGCTCACCACCCATAAGCACAGTTAAGTTTTTGCAAAGTGCCAGACCAAGTCCAATACCGCCATAACGTCTTGTGCTTGAAATATCGCCTTGCGTGAAACCTTCAAAAAGGGTGGTCATATTTTCTTCGGGAATACCAATACCTGTATCTGTTACTGTAAAATGTAACAATGCTGAATCGTTATTTTCACTATCTATATGTACGTCAATGTGAATACTACCCTCATGGGTAAATTTAATGGCATTGGTAACAAGGCTTGCCAAAACTTGATTAAGTCGCAACACATCGCCCAAATAACTTTCATGCACACTAGGGTCAACATGTACAGAAAATTTCATTTTTTCTTCGTCAATCCATTGTTCGGCCAATTTGGAAATTGTATTAACAACAGACTTCATGGTGAAAGAATGCTTTTCTATGACCATGTTGCCGTCTTGAATTTTTGAAAAATCCAAAATGTCATTGATAATACTTAATAATGATTTGCTTGAGTTATTAATTTTTTCTATATATTCAAATTGTTTTTGATCTAAATCTGTATGTTTTAACAAGTGCGTAATGCCTACAATGGCATTCATAGGTGTGCGGATTTCATGGCTCATATTAGCTAAGAAATTACCTTTAATAGCATTGGCTCTATTGGCAGATTCCACAAGTTCATTAGCAATTTTAATAGCTTCTTCCAATTCTTTATTGGCAATTTGCAAGGCGTCTTGCACATCATGTATACGCGTAATATCAGAACTTGAGCCAAAACCAAAGAGTAATGTACCTTGTGCATCAAAGGTATATTTACAAGATGTGCGAAGCCATTTTACAGAGCCGTCCTTGCAACGCGCCTTAAGTTCAAAGTCGCGCATAATATAGTTTTCTGGAGTGGCAGTGCACACAAATTCATCGTATTTGCATAAAAGCGCGTTAAAAGGTTTCCCCAACATTTCTTC
>CAYJHG010000255.1:0-2884 GCA_964369535.1 uncultured Desulfovibrionaceae bacterium | reverse complement strand
TACCAATTTTTAAAGAAATTTCTGTTGACGGAATAATAAAGTCAACATAGGCTTCTCCAATTTGGAAACTATCTAAAGAATCTGCACTTGCACTGCCAACAGTAAAATCGTCTTGCCCCCATACTGCAACATAGGGTGTGAAGAGCATAAATCGACCTTTTAAACTTTCAGAAGAAATAAAGTCTAAACCTAATTGCACACGTTGCCATACATCAAAACCAGAATTTTTTGTAGTATCACTTGCACTGTCTTTATTAAAATCAAGGCCATTATAAGCAATCCCTGAAATAATAAACTGCCCATCAACACTCAGCTCTACAGCTCTACTACTTTGTATTGTATAAAAAAAACACCAAATACAAAGAATACAGATACACACTTTCTTCATAATAAACCTCATTATTATTTTTAATAGTATTAAATATACTAGAAGAAATACAAGAGAACTATTATAAAAATATTTCTTTATTATTAGCATATGTTCTAAATTCAAAATTTTATGAATTTTACAACGTAAATGGATTTTTTGCTGAATAGAATGTATAAAAGAATACTAGCCTTGCGCAAAAAAGGCAATTTACGGCAGTAAAACGCAAAAGGTTGAATTTAGGCAAAAAAAAGGGCACTCTTTCGAGCGCCCCTTATTATAACTAAACTATTCTAAAAATTAGAATGAGTATTGGAAGCTTAAGCCAGCTCTAAAGCCGTCTTCTTCTTCTTGATTTACATAGTTATCTTCTTCAAAGTTAGCAATGATGTAAGATACGTCGAAGCAAACTTGGAATTCTTTGTAGATGTCATAAATAGCCCAAGCAGAGATATCGATTACGCTATCTTCTGTTGACATGTATGCAGGATTGATAGATGTATTTAAGTCTTTAGCACCGTCAAAGAGGTCTGCATCGTTAGTACCGTTAATCCATAATACGTGTGCACCTAAGCTCAAGTCTTCAACTGGGCTATAACCGTCGTATTGTAAACCAACAGCCCATGTGCCTGTAGGTGTGTATACGCCAGATGTAGGTCCAATGCCCATAGCAGCTTGATCGAAGAATGCTGATTTAGATGTACCCCAACCTGCTGAATAAGCAAGAATGCGGCCGTATTCTGGGTTACGTGCATCATGAACATCTTCAGCATCGTCACCAGTTCCGTACCAACCGAATAAGCTTATTGTACCGTTACCTGTGTTGTAAGCTAAAGCTAAGTCAGCTAACCAAGCAGAAGCTTGTGCGTTGTTACCATTATGGCCATCAGCCCATGAGTACAAGAAGTCAGCTTTGATTGTAAATGGATCAAAAATTGTGAAGTCCATGTTTAAACCAGCATAGTAAGCATCAAAGTCACTAGCGAATTTATTTGCTGGGCCTTTAGAACCTGCATCTAATCCAATTCCGCCAGCAGTTACTGTAGAACCTACTGTTGCATAAGCAAAGTATGGAGTAAATGTCATACCGTCTAAAGTGATAGGTGCATCAATCATGAATAAATCAGCATAGCCATCGTCAGAACCTAAGATACCATCACCACGATTGCCATCGTCTTGGTTAGCTGAATCTATACGTACCCAAGCAAAGTTTAATGCAAACATATCGTTGATAGGAGCATTCACTGAGATACCAGGTGCAAAATCATCCATAAATGCAGAACCACCACCAATCATGTATGGTGAGTTAAAGTATTGAAGACCCATACGAATAGAGATGTCAGTTGTAGGGACAATCCAGTCAATGTATGCTTCTTTAATAGCAACTGTTGCAGCTGTATAGCCTAATTGAGCAGTATTTTCACCCCAAACTTGTTCGTTAGGAGCACGGAACATGAAGCGACCTGAAAGAGTTTCAGAAGCTACAAAGTTGATACCCATTTGGAATCTTTGCCAAACGTCAAAACCTGAGTTTGAAATACCTTTATCACCTGCTTTATCTTCGGTGAAGTTAAGTCCATTGTAACCATAAGCAGAAATAATAAATTTACCGTCAACAGAAATTTCTACTGCTTCTGCTGTTTGAGCTGTAGCACCCATAAAAAGGCCAGCAGCTAATGCAAGAGTAACAATACGTTTCATAATAATATCCTCTAAAATAAATTTGCTAACTTGTCATGGAATAAACAATTTTACTTGCTTATCAGCCAAATTAATGCTACACCCCATGTATAGAATTAAGAATTGACAAGTCGTTTGTAAAAATTTTCAAACATCGCCCTTTATATATGTACTAATTTTTATACCAATGCAATAGCTTGCAATGTTTTGTTACAAAAAATATATTTTGTTACATTTCAAATTTCTTCACTTATTTCTAACAATAATACTCTAAGCTATTCAATTAATTACATTTAAATTTATACCTAGTAAAAATAAGTTTTATTTATTACTTTTATTTTGTGTATAATTTTTTTTATTTTCTCATTTTTAAAAAAGTTACCTTTTATTTTTTATTCTACAAGCCTCTTATTAGAAATTTTTTAAAATATTTTTCTTGTGTATTTCTTCATTCCATTATATCTAAACTTCATATCAACATTTGTATTAAGGATTATATATGTCATTTTCTATAAATAAAGCTTTAGTACTTGCGCATAGGCAAGCTAAAAGAGGCATTGAAACAACAATTAAATGCGAAAAATGCGATGAAAATATGCTTATAGGAAGAAGCTGAACAGAGGTTTCTTTATGGTGCAAGTCTTGCACTAATCAAATGAGCGTCGAGGAAGCTGTTCCCTTTATGGACGATGTTATGGAAAACTTTTTAGAGCGTGTTTTTTGCGATAGAGTTTAAAATATAAAAGGCGAGCAATGCTCGCCCCTACTGATATATTAAATTTAATAAGTTTATAAATTTTTAGCAGAAAAATCGCAAAATTATTGAATTTAGTTAGT
>CAYJHG010000254.1:0-2890 GCA_964369535.1 uncultured Desulfovibrionaceae bacterium | reverse complement strand
CGCACTTGTGCTTCATTTTCTGCTTCATTGGTTGTGCATGTGGAATAGACCACTTCTCCGCCAAGACATAGTAATTCATGGGCTTTCTTAAGCAATTTTTGCTGCAATGCGAGCAAAGGTTTGACCTTATCACCTTGCCAAAGTTTGAGCACTTGTGGATTTTTTTCAACCGTGCCCCAACCGGAACAAGGTGGGTCCAACTGAATTTTTTTAAAACTTTGGGGAATGAGCGGCAAGGCTTCTCCGGCATAAGAACAGGTTGCCACATGTAAAAAACCAAGTTTTTTCATATTTTCGCGCAAAGTGCCAAGGCGAGCTTTGGAAGGCTCATTGCCAAGCACAAAGCCTTCTTTTCCACAAAGCTGTGCCAAAAAACCTGTTTTACTACCAGGGCTTGCGCACATATCAAGCACGGCTTCCCCCTTTGGGCTATCTTGCATAAGTGCTAAAGGTGGCAGCATGGATGAGCGGTCTTGGATATAAATTTTACCAAAAATCGCCGCTAAACTGCTCCCAAGAGGCTTTGGTTCTTCTAAGAGCACACGGCACCAAGGTGAAAAGGGTTCAGGCTTAAATACATAACCTTCAGCCAAAAGCAGGGCTTCCAATACAGGAATGTGCGAAGCCTCACATACTAAACGGAAAGAGCGCATATTATTTTCTCGCAAATTTTATAGGTCACTGTATTTTTTTAAATACACCATCTAAGTGTCGAAAGTTAAGTAACTAGCAAAAAACTTTATAAAAAGCTATCATATTAATTTATGACAAGCAGTGCAAAAAAAAGGTGAATTTCAAAAATTTGTACCAAATGTAACTTGCAAGATATGCACAGAGTGAGGTATAGGAAGGCGTTAGGGAACACCTCCCATATAATTAAGGAGTCTTGCATGAAGAAAACAGTACACATAGCCCTTGCGGCATGTTTAACCTTACTCTGGGCCACCCTTGCTCTGGCTGCGCCTAAAACATTTATGGTTATGCCTTTTAGCGTGAGCGGACCAGATGGCTATGCTTATCTTGGCAAAGCTATTCCTTCCACACTTTCCAACCGCCTTGTATGGCCTGGCCAAGTAGAGCTGGCCAAAGCTTCTGCTCCAGCCAAAGCTCCAGCTGGCGCTGCTGACGTTGCCAAAGTGCAAAGTGCTGCCAAAGCCAATTATGCCCTTTGGGGAAATATTGTTATTATGGAAAACAAAGCTACCATTGAAGTTATCATGCGCGATATGAACGGCAGAGAGTGGAAGCGTGATACTCAAAGCTCTGTTTCTAATCTTATAGGGGCTGTGCAAGGCATGGCCGATGGTTTAAGCCGTGAAGTTTTTGGGCGTAAAATTGGATCTGACGACAATCGTATTAATCAAATGAACCAATCCATTGTTGTGAATGAAACAACACAACAAGAAGTGTACTTGAACCCTCAGTTCCGCTATCAAGGCACCGGAACCAATGACGGTTCGCGTTTGCGCAGTTCTATTTTGCAATATGACATGGTAGATTTTACCATTGGTGATTTTACCGGTGATGGCAATACCCAAATTGCCGTTCTTGGTGATCACAGATTGTATATATACGACTGGAATAATGGCGCCATGAAGAAATTGGCCGAAGAAGTTGTTTCCATGTCCGACCAAGCCTTTATTTTACGCAAGGTTCGTCTTACTGGTAACAAGGCTCACCAATTGGTGGTCACTTGCTTTGGTGACGATGATAACAGACCTTCATCATATATTTATAGCTTTGAAGGCGGCCAACTCCGTCGCTTTACTAAACGTGTTGGTTATTTCTTAAACGTTGTGCCTTTGGCTCCCACTTATACTCCTACCCTTGTCGCTCAATCTTGGGACGGCATTAAAATGTTCCGCCCAGGCGTGCATGTGGCCAATGTGGTGGGTGACACTGTAAGTCTTGGTTCTAAAATCCAATTACCCAAGGGTGCCAATGTATTTAACTTTGCCTATATGCCCGCCAACCCTGAAAATGATGTAGAAAAAATTGTTGTGCTTGACTCTGAAAGCGAACGCATTAAAGTTTTCAGCACCTCCGGCGAAAATATGCACCAAACAGCAGATAGCTACTCCGGTTCAGCTGTGGGCATGGAACACTATAAGACCATTGACGGACTTGGCGTAGACAAGCGTTATCAGTTGCCAAGCCGTTATTTTGCGCCCATGCGCATGGTTATGGCCAACCTTGAAGGCCGCGGAGAATATGTGTTGCTTATCAATAAGCCTGTTTCCACCGCATCGCAATTCTTTGACAATTATCGCTTCTTCCCCCAAGGCGAAATACATGCTTTGTATTGGGACGGCGTTGGCCTTGGTCTTAAATGGAAAACACGCCGCATTCGTGGCTCTGTTATCAACTCCGATCTTGGCGACTTAAATAATGACGGCATACTCGACCTTGTGGTTGGACTAAACACCCACCCGGGTGCCCTTGGTGTTGCGCAACGCAGAAGCGTTATCACCGCATATCCATTGGATATTAATGCCACTAATCCTAATTTGAGCCCTGACTTGAGTGATTTTGAGTCTTCTTACTAAGCTGTAAGAAAAAAAGAAAATAAAAAAGCCTTGTGTTTCTGCACAAGGCTTTTTTATTGTGTTCTGTAAGAAGCAATCCATGCCTTTTAAGCTTTCTTAGAGGGGTATATCCTTTGGCAATAGTTCTTAAGATGGATTGCCGAAGGATATTTCTCTTTATTAAAACTTGAAAGGTATGGGAAAGGCATAAAGCAACCACCTCTTTACCCAAGATCTCAAGATGGATCACCACGAAAATGCGCTAATAGGTTTGTCGTTGAACATGAGCCTTGCAGCGCATTTTCTCGTGATGACAAAGGAATGCAGCGCGTTGCATGTTAAATGGTGGTAACGTTCCTTGCTCT
>CAYJHG010000253.1:0-2913 GCA_964369535.1 uncultured Desulfovibrionaceae bacterium | reverse complement strand
TTTTAGTGAATTGCGCAGAGGTCTTAAATTATTAAGGCAAGTTAGCCATTCACAATAAATTCCTTAAGCTCCTTCACATCACAACCATGAAATATTGTTTCCAAGGGCAAAGGTTTAAGAGCGCGCGCTAATTCTTTTGCCGTATACTTTATGCCACAAAGAGCCTTTTCAAGCTTTGCAATGTCAAAATTGGCCTTTGTGTCATCCTCATGCAATGCAGTGCCTGAAAAAAAATCACCGAATATATGGCATTCTGTAATGTAACCATGCACCACAGTAAACAAAAATTCCACTTTACCCCAAGAAAATCTCTTGCTCTTTTGCTCTGTAAATTGGGGGGAAGCACCATAAATCCACTCCCAAGAAGCGTATTTTTCATCACGCAAGCGAGTAATTTCCATAAGCTCTGCATAACTTGGTGAATAAAAACTGTCTGCGGGTAAATTTGCGGTAATGGTATCACGGATAAAGGCAGGTGTTAGCCTTGGCTCATGGGGAAACTCTTGCGCAAAATGCTCGGCCAAATTCCCCACACGCTGGCGCACCGACTGTATGCCCTTGGTTATATACTTGGACGGATCCACATTAAGCGCTTTTGAAAGCACCTCTAAATCCGTGTCCACCAATATACATCCATGATGCAAGCAGCGCTTTTTTTGGAAACAATGCGCAAGCCCTGCCACCTTTACACCATGCAGCATAAGGTCATTACGGCCGGAAAATTCCACTTGAAGCCCCATACTTTGCAAAGCATTAGCCATGGGCTTGCCCATGTCGCTAAAAACAGGAAAATGCCTATTATCGCCTAAATAATGGATAAAAGTATAATTCAGCGTTCCAAAATCATGGTACACGGCTCCGCCGCCCGTTATTCTGCGCACCACGTCAATATTATTTGCACATAAATATTGCTCATTTATTTCTTGATAGGCATTTTGAAACCTGCCCACAACTATGCAGGGCTTATTTTGCCAAAAAATACCATAGCCTTCGTGACCTTTAGGAATATTTTGCAAGAAATACTCTTCAAGGGCCAAATTAAATGCTGGGTCGGTAGAATTGTTTATTATCCATTGCATATATAATCCTAAATATTATCAAGGTATTAAAAACTTATTGTCAGACATTTTTCGTGAAATTAGCTCTACCTAATTTTATAAGGCATGTCCAAGTAAAATTTTGCTAATTAACAAAAACCTATTGCCAAAATAGCATTTTTTACACAAAATGAACCTGCAATGCCCAATCAAGACAATATACACTTTTTGCATGTGGATGAACAGGCTCCATTGAATCAAGGTATACATATATGGCTAACACTTTTGTGTGATCAAGAAGACATTTTCCAAGGAAATACAAGCCTTACATCTTTTTTATACCATGGGCAGCCCTACACAGCCGCCACAAGTTTTTCTCAAGAAGAATGCCTGCAACTCCAAAGCTTTAAAAGCCACAAAGCAGCAAGCTTATTTGCCACAAGTCATCTTATGCTGCGCTTTGCCTTAAAAAAATGGCTGCCGCACCTGCCCTTTACCCGTGCTTTTGTTATAGATCAAAAAGGAAAACCCCATGTAAACAGCAAAGATAATAGCAAAAATGTACAATTTTCAATTTCGCACACATGGCCGGTGGCTGGTGTTGCCCTCACCACACACAAAGCTTGCGGTTTAGATGTGGAAATGTGCCATTCAGGAAAAGGTTGGCAAGATTTGACAAAAAACTGCCTTCAAGTGCATGAAATTGAACATATTCGCTCCTCCCCTAATCCTCAAAGCGCCTTTATACAGTGTTGGACTCGCAAAGAAGCAGCGGCCAAGGCTCTGGGGCTTGGGTTACACTGGGATTTTACCACATTTTCCATATGCCCCACCACAAATACCGTGCTTTGCCCCCAAAAAAAACAACGCATTCATGTAAGAAGCGTACATCTTTCCAAGCTATGGAACAGCTTAGATGGCTGGCTTTCCATCGCTTGCCCCATAGAGCAAGAAGCTTTGCCGCCTGTGTATGTGTATCTTCACAGCCCTGTAGGAAAAGAGGCTTAGCAAAGCAATTAAATTTTATGACTTTTTAGGATTTAAGAGTTGCCGAAAAAAACAATTCCACAATATTGGAAGAATTTTGATGGCGATAGGAATACTGCGTGGCAAGATTTTTTACCAAAAATAAACCCAAGCCGCCAATGGGGCGATCCTCAACATCCAAACTGATGTCGGGAACAGGTGATTCGGTAAATGGATTATAGGGTCTGCCCCAATCAGAAATGATAAGGTGCAATAAGGGTTCGTTGTTTATAGGTGTTATGCCAATTTCAAACTGCACTTTATTGTGCATTTTTTGAGCCTCTTCAGGCAACCGCGCCAGCGAATCAGGGTCAATATAGGCATAATTCACAATATTTATAAAAATTTCTTCCAAAGCTAATCTTACCTTTGCTCGACAATCATTATACGCCTCTGGCGTATTTTCTTCCATAAATTGTAGGGCATCGGTTAAGCCAGAAATGTCTGCATTAAGTATAATACAAGGCATACACAAGCTCACACATTAACTAGGTTGCAAGGAAGCCATGGCTAAATCATGGGTTTCATAAAGATTTAAAATAGTGTTAAAACCTGAAATGGTAAACACTTCAAGCACATTGCTTTGCACATTGCAAAAGCCAAGCTTACCATTGGATTTTTTAATGGCTTTGGATAAACCCAATATTTCCCTAAGCCCGGCTGAGCTTATATATTCAAGCTTCGCCAAATTCACAAGCATTACCACCTTACCCTGGCTTACCAATTCCTGCACCAGCGCATTGAATTTAATCGCGGTTTTTGAATCCAACAGCCCCTCAAGATGTAATATCGTGACACCACTCTCTTCGTGTGTAGTAATATCCATAACAAATTCTCTTTTATTTATGAC
>CAYJHG010000252.1:0-2921 GCA_964369535.1 uncultured Desulfovibrionaceae bacterium | reverse complement strand
CCACATGAGGTAGATTTTCTATTGCTTGCATATTATCTGCAACATTATCCAACATATCAAGCAAGATATCTTCGTCTTGAGAACTATGCTTTGGTTTCCAAACGGATTGCAATCGCTGAAGATATTGAGTTATGCCGCTTGGTAGCAGTTTCTTTCTTAGGTTTAGCGTAGCATTAACGGCTTTTGTTCTTGAGGCTATATGTTGCCCTTTTTCAAACGGATTATGTAAATCACAATGGGCATAGGTTGAGTATGAATGTTTTACACACATACGCCAGCATTCCTCACAATATAAGAAGCCGCATGGAGCTAAATAACTATGACTGGTAGGGAATTTGTCTATTTGTTTACTGTTGTTATAATGCCAGAATGCACCTCTCAAGGCTTCGAGTTCAAATTGTCGGGCAAGTCTTTCTTCTGTTGGCAAAATGCCAAAAAACTTATCCCCAACAATTTGCCGCATATCCTCTAAACACGAAATTATTTGCTGTGCAGTCATTGGAGTATACAATTTTGGTTCTATATCTTCATAAATATCAAATTTATCAGCATATTTCAAAACAAATCTAACAATGTTTTCCTTTGAAATATTGGTATAATACGGCACATATTGCATGGCTTGTGGGTGTACAAAATCACTGATACTTGAAAGACGAGCAAGTCTTTTTTCTGCAATAGTTACAAGCAAATCCAATATATCCTTGGTAGGAGCTTTCGTGCCAGAATATCCACTATTGCTAGCTTCATGCAACTTCAGAAGGTTGGTGGAAGCCAAAATAACCACTCGCCAAAATTCAAAAATATCCCCATGTGAAACTGGCTTGTTTTTCTTATCTTTATCTATGGCTATAGGCTTACAATAGACACCACAAAATGTTTGAATTTGAGCTTGAGCATCCTTGCAAATATTTTTAACTGCTTCGCTTTCCCCTTCTGCTAGCAAATCAAGCATTCTTAGAAAATGCCCTACGCAACTAGCGTCAGACGCTTTAGCTATAGAAGACTTCAGCTTTTCAAAATTTTCATTTTTCAGCAAGTTTGATGAATTTCCCATCGGTTTCCTCAAAAATATACTCTAATCTACAATAAATTCATTTAAGGAGGTACGCATGAACGTACACAATAATTTACCCTTTGAGCTTCAAGAAGCACCAGATTGGGTCGTGGATATTTACCACAGTTTGCCAGCATTAGCTTCATATAAGGATATATCTGCACAAACACAACTTGCCAAAGGAACTATAGCCAACAAATGTAGCAGAAAAGAAGGTCCTAGTGGTGGCATGACAGTTGGAAAGAAGCGTGTTTTCCCAAGGTTGAGCGTTGCTCTGTGGGCATGGCAACTTGTCACAACTGACAACAATTAATATCTTCCTTTTAAGCGTGCTTGCGTTCCATATCAATGACGTTGGCACGCTTGGGTTCATCCAATGCACCATGCAAAGCCATCACAGCCTGCTTTTCAGCACTAGGGCAAAGATGGGCATAGCGTTGGGTCATTTCTAGGCTTTTATGCCCAAGAAGTTTACTAATAGTATAAAGCGGTGTTCCTGCCTTGGCATGCCAAGAAGCGAATGTGTGTCGTAAAGTATGAAATACCACTTTATCACGTCTATCCAGCCGCCCATCGTTTAGCCCTATGGCTTTGACTGTGCGTTCAAAGCTATTGGATATTTCGGCATAGTTGAAGAGTAATTCATCCAATGCTTGACTGTCATACCTTGCTTGTAACATTGTCTCTACTTCTGGGGTCATATAGGCATGGCGATTTTCACCATTTTTTGTATCTTTTAAGAAAAGGCTTTTTTCTTCAAAGTTTACGCATCCCCAAGTTAAGCTAAGGATTTCACCTGCTCTTAGGCCGCAAAATAAGGAAAGTAATGCCATATCATGCGTATTTTTACTTCGTTCTGCTAGTGCAGTTAATAATTCTCGTGCTTCACCCTTGGTCAAAAAGCGTTCTCTTGCAGCATTTGTGTTTGATGGTTTTTTTACATAACGCACAGGACTTTGTATGGAATTATCAATGCGAGATATGGCATAGGTAAAAATTTGGCTTACAAGATTTATGGCATGCTTTTTTGTTTGATTACTCAAGGGCTTTTTTGTTCTCGCTGATACGGCTTCATTAAGATAAGCCACAAAGCCATCCATCTTGCTCACTCCAATTTTGTATATTGAGTTATCGCCAAAAAATGGATGGATATAGTTATGCATGAGAGATTGTTCATTATTGATGGTCGTGACGCTCTTGCCCTTGGTTTTTTGATGGGCAAGGTAGCCATCGGAAAAAATACCTTGCAAAGTCAATGAGGCGACTTTTTGTTTTTCTTCTTTTGTGGCTATTTGTTCGTCCAGATTTGCTTGACGCACTTCTGCCAAAGTTTGCGGACCAGTACCCATACGCCAGTTATCACGTAGCATACTAAGAATACGCTCGCACTCAGCTTGGGTTATGCCATCGCTCCCCCAACCTACAGCTTCATTATAGACTTTACCATCACGCTTATATTGAAGCACATAATATCGGTCAAATTTTTTGCCATGTTTACGGCTTTCATGCTCTCTATAACGAATGCCTTTTGTCGCTGTGGTCCACTTATTAGCCATTTTACCCCCACTTTTTTGTACTACCTTTGTACTACCTTTCCCGATGACACAACAAAATAAATCGTGAAAGTGAGTGAAATTTGATGACTAAAATATAATATTATTTCAGATGATTGTCAAGCATTTTGTGGTATAGCGTTAAAAACTGTGAAAGCTCAAAAAACGGCTTTTCATCGCCTCCTAAGCTGTAGGCCCCAGGTTCGATTCCTGGCGGGCGCACCATATAAATTAAGGACTTATGCAGAGTTGTGTAAGTCTTTTTTTGTACCTACTCTCAATTTTACCTACCATATACCTACCTTTTTGAGTAT
>CAYJHG010000251.1:0-2923 GCA_964369535.1 uncultured Desulfovibrionaceae bacterium | reverse complement strand
CTTTTAAATAAAGATATGAATGCTGCGCATTTTATTGCCAATTATTCTGCTTGGACGGCCGGAGAAGGCGTTGCTCATATCACTGTGCACGAGCAATCCTCAGCCAAAAGTGTTTTTGATGCGGTAATTTTGGGTGATAAGGATAATGTATTGGCCTTGGTTGACGAAGAGCTTAAGAAGGGCACTGAACCTTTTGCCTTGGTGCAAGAAATGCTCATTCCTGCCATTACAGAAGTGGGCAATAAATATGAAAAACGCGAATATTTCTTACCGCAACTCATTCGCTCTGCCGAAACCATGCAAGTGGCTTTTGGGCGGGTAAAACCCATGCTTGAGGCGGGGCGCGGCAGCGAAGTTCGGCCGGTTATTGTGCTTGCCACGGTGGAAGGCGATATTCATGATATAGGAAAAAATATTGTTTCCTTATTGCTTGGAAACCACGGCTTTGAAGTGGTAGATGCCGGTAAGGATGTGAAAGCTATTGACATTATACGTTGTGCTCAGGAACATAATGCTTCTATTATAGGACTTTCTGCACTTATGACCACAACCATGGTGCGAATGGAAGACACCATTAAGCTTGTGCGTGAGGGCAATCTTCCGTATAAAGTCATGGTGGGCGGGGCGGTGGTAACACAAGCTTTTGCCGACGCCATTGGCGCGCATGGATATTCTGCGGATGCTGTGGGTGCTGTGAGACTAGCAAAATCATTGGTATAAGGAGAATATATGAATTTTCTAAGAAATATATGTGTTTGTATTGGTGTGTTGTCTTGTATATGTATGGGAACTTTAACCGTGCAGGCCGCCGAAGCAGAAAAGCCAAGGTCTACAACTTTGGAAACTTTGAATATGGACGCTTTGCAAAAAGTTTTGGACAGCCATAAGGGTAAATTTGTTATTGTGAATTTTTTTGCCACATGGTGCCCACCTTGCCGTGAAGAAATTCCGGGATTAGTGTCCATAGCAGAAAAAAGAAAAAATGACGTGGTGATTATTGGGCTTTCCAGCGATGAAAGCCAACGCCCTTTGCCTGATTTTATAAAGAAGCTTAAGATAAATTATCCTGTGTATATGGCGGACATATCTTTGTTGCTCAAATTTAATGTGCAAAGTATTCCGCATAATCTTGTGTATGATACTACGGGAAAACTGGTTGGTAATGCAGCAGGTTTTGTAACAGAAAAAGAATTGAATACTTTTATTAATGCCTTTTCGGAGCAAAAACAGTAATGAATGATTGTCAGATACGCAAAGCGCATGCAGGAGATGTAAAAAGCATACATGCATTGCTTATAGGTTGTGCCAAGCAGGGGCTATTGTTGCCGCGAGCTTTGAGTCATTTATATAGGCATATTCGGGATTTTTATGTGGCAGAAAACCATGATGGTACCATTGTGGCTTGTTGTGCCTTGGCTCCTACTTGGGAAAATTTAGCCGAAGTTTGTTCTCTGGTTGTGAGTGATGAAGTGCGCCGTCAAGGACTTGGCAGACGCATTGTGCATCAATGTCTTGAAGATTGTAAACAGTTAAAAATAAATAAAGTTTTTGCTCTTACCTATCAAGAAGAATTTTTTACCAATTTGGGTTTTAGCATAGTGGATAAAGATGTTTTACCGCAAAAAATTTGGGCTGATTGTGTGCACTGTCCCAAATATCCAGATTGTGACGAAACAGCTGTTATTTTAGATGTATAATAGAATGTATAAGGAAATTCCATGCAGGTAAAAGAACTTCGCTTGCTCATATCTGCCGAAGATATAGCCGAAAAGGTACAGGCTTTGGGCAAAGAAATCACTGCCGCGTATTCGGGCGACTCCCTTGTGGTTGTGGGTGTGCTTAAAGGGGCTGGGCTTTTTATGGCAGATCTTGTGCGTGTCATAGACTTGCCGCATGTAGAGCTGGATTTTATACGCATTTTCAGCTATAAGGACGGTGATACCCCCGGTGTCATTTCTTTGAATAAGGATGTGGAGCTTTCTTTTGCTGGAAAGCATGTGCTCATAGTAGAAGACATTGTAGACACTGGGCACAGCATGACTTTTTTAAAAGAAAAATTTGCCCACTGCGGCGCCTTGTCTGTGCGCTGTGCTGTGCTTATTGATAAATATGAACGTCGTGAATTGCCCGTAATTTCTGATTTTGTAGGTTTTCGGCTCACAGAAGGCTTTGTTGTTGGTTATGGCCTAGATTTTGCAGAAAGATATAGAAATTTACCCGCTATTTATGAAGTGATTTTAGCATAGGTACGCAGTCCTTTACGGAACTGAATTAATGATGTGAAAGCAAGGTGAGTCATGGAAGTACAATGCCCCAGTTGCGCCAGTAGGTTTAACCTACCTGAGTCAGTGCTTAAACCCAAGGTTAAGCTACGTTGCTCTGTGTGCAAACACGTTTTTACTTTTGAAAGACCCTATACTGATAGCAGTACCGACTTTGGAGGAGGAGGGGATTTAAACCTTGATTCCACCATGGGTACTGTTGCGTCAAAAGCCCCTACCAAAAAGCGCACTAAAATTATCATTGCAGTATTGTTATTTATTCTTATGGGTGTCGGTGGCGGTGCTTGGTGGTATATAAACAATATATTGCAAGTTCCAGACGAGGAAGCCGTGGACATTGCTCAAGATGTGCGGCTTATGACCATGCGCAATGTGCGTCAATACTATGTGGAAAATGAAAAAATAGGTCCTATTTTTGTGGTGGAAGGTCGTGTTGTTAATGAATTTCCGGTGCCCAAGGAACTTATAGAAGTAGAAGCGGCTGTTTATGGCAAAAATAAACAAGCCCTTGTGGTGAAGAAACAATTGGCGGGCACAGCTTTGTCGCTTTTTCAATTACAAGTTCTTGAAAAAGAAGAATTAGAATCTTTTTTGAATAATCAAATCGAAATATTGACCAAGAATACCAATGTGCCCACAGG
>CAYJHG010000250.1:0-2925 GCA_964369535.1 uncultured Desulfovibrionaceae bacterium | reverse complement strand
GTGCGTCCTTGGTAAGCCATTGTATGTCTTTAAGGTTTTCAAATTTAGAAAGGCCTGAAGCTTCATAACATGCCGAAGTGCAAAAATCACCGCCCAGCTGCGCCACTTCGGTTACGGCGCGTATGGCAGCCTTAGCCGGTGTGGTGGCTGTGCCTGCGGTGAAAACAATTTCTGAACGCTCTGGAAAAGTGCTTGGGTCATAGGCTACTGCGCCCACGGTGGGCAGGGGCATATCATAAGAAAAGTCTTTAAGAATTAAGAGAATGCCTTCATTTGCAAAGGCTTGCACAAGCTTTTGTAGTGTGGGGTCGTCAATGCTTGCTGTATCAATGGTTTTGCATTGCAGTTGTTCTCTGTCTATATGGCAGCATACATGGCGCTCTACCAATTCGCAAAGCCCTTGGAGCAAGGATTCTTCTTCGGTATTACCGGCACTGGTGCCGTTAAATTCACCTAATTTTTTAAACCAGTTAAGCGGCGCCCAAATTTCACGCATATTTTGCAAATCTGTTACCTTAAAAAATTGCCAAGGCAATAAATTTAAGATTTCTTCGGCCATGTTTACATCAAGTGTATCGTCCACCGATTGTAAAATGTGCTCTATAGGTATAAGATTTTTACCAAAACGGTCTTTAGCTTCTTGCCATGTGGCATGTACGCAACCCGGCATATCTTCCCAAAAGGTGAAAAAAGCATAGCGCTCCATAAGCTCCATGAGTGCTGAAGCTTCAGCTTGTATGGGTGAAGCTCCTTTGCCCATTTGTTTGCGCGTAGGCATGACTCGCTTGGCGTCTTGACCGCATTCACTTAAATACACCGGGATACCAAGGCGTCCCACGTCCACACGCACGGTGTTGGCTAGTATATCAAGTTCAAGTTCGGCCAAGCGCTCGCGCACTTTGGCCACAGTGCTTTCAGGCGATACGGCCTTGTCTAATTCTTTAGTATGTGCTTTAGGGCAAGAAGAAAGCTGTATCATTTGGGCTCCAAAATATGCAGGGCATAGACGCGGCGCACTTCTTTTTCCATGTTATTTTCGTCCATTTCTGTGTTTTTAACGCCCACAAGTTGCTCGGTAATGGTAAAATTCTTGGCCGCTTGTTTAAAAAATGTGGGCTTTTTGCGTGCCATGTCTGTGCACAAAATGGCTTTGCCGCCTGTATGTAAATGGCGCTGTAAGCATTTTATGATGGGGCGGTGCAAATCTTCAAGATATAAAATTTCCGAAGCTACAATCATGTCAAAACGCGTTTCGCCAAGGCTTTTTTTGCTGTCTTTAATATCCACACGGCGTACATTTACTATATGTTCAAGATTGTTTTGCAATACATTGGCTTTGGCAAAGAGCAAAGCGTCTTCCACCACATCACTTATGCACACCGAAGCAAAACCATAGCGACTGGCAATGCACCCTGTGATACCGCAACCTGCCCCAAGCTCCAAAAGGCTTTTACCCTCAGGTGAAAATTTGCGTACATAACGCCCAAGCACAAAGGAAGCCGGCCAAATTTTTGCCCAAAGTGGTAAGTCTTTTAAAGGGTTGTGTATGGCTTTTTGAGCAAGAAGCCCGTCAATGTGTTGATTCATATTGTTTATGGAAAGAACTTCTAAGGGGTTTTCATCCACATGCAAGGGTTCAAAAGAAACGCTGAATTTTTGTTCAATGCTTTGTAATAGTGTATCAAGTGCAGCTTTTGTCATAATTGTCCTAACAGACTGCCTTAAAAGTGTAATCTGCTCAAGCCAGATTATTTTTTCGAAAAGCCTGTCTAAAATTGATAGTTTGCCGTTGTAGGAAAAATAGTTGCCATAATTGACTTTTGCAATAGGCTCATAAATTTTTGAATGCGGTATTTTGGCCTTTTTTAGCATGAGACGCAAGTTTTATTCTTACTTCTTAAGGACTAAAATATGACAAAAGCATATGACAAAAAATATTTTTGTTGCCTACAATATATAGGAAAGCTTTTCCTCCAGAAGACTTTGGTATCATTTTATGTTCCAAAAATATTATTGACACAAAATGCTCTAAGACGTAGGCCAAGGGAATGGAAAAACTTATACGATGTGAAATTGTGGTGGATGAGGAACATGTGGAGCTTTTGTGGGCTTTGCTAGCCTTGCACATTTCTTTTGGCTGGGAAGAAGAAAGTCTTCTTACCGGTCAAACCTGCTTTAAGGTGCATTGTGAAAGCAGAGAATTTGTGAATAAGCTTTGTGAGACTGTGCAGAATAATGTGCTCGCGGCTCAAGTGCAAATCACAGAAATTGAAAACGAAGATTGGACAAAGGCTTGGCGCGAATTTTTCACTCCCATAGCTTGCGGTGCGCATTTTATGGTATTACCGCCTTGGCTTTTGGCAAGCACAGACCTTCAAGGGCGCAGTGCCATTGTTATTGAGCCAAAATCAGCTTTTGGTACAGGGCATCATAATACTACGGCTCTTTGCTTGCAAGTTGTCTCCGAGCTTTTGGACAAAGGACGTATAGCCAAGGGTATGGAATTTTTAGACCTTGGCACAGGTTCCGGTATACTTGGTATTGGTGCGTGCAAATTCGGCCTTTTTGGTGTGGGCACAGATATTGACACCCTTGCTGTGGATAATGCTTTGGAAAATAGAGATATTAATGCCATAGCTGCCTATGATGCTGTGCAAAAACAAGGGCTTGATGTTTTGCACGGCAGCACAGAAGTGGTTAAGGGGCGCAAGTTTGATGTGATTTTGGCTAATATTTTGGCAAAACCTTTACAGGAGCTGGCCCCAGACATAGTAGCCTTGATGAAAAAAGACGCTTGTCTTGTGCTTTCTGGCTTGTTGCTTATTCAGGCAAAAGATGTTGAGGCAGCGTATACAGCCCTTGGGCTTGCGCCTGCGCGCATGATAGTGGATGGGGAATGGGCAGCCCTTGTTTGGGAATAATCAA
>CAYJHG010000249.1:0-2934 GCA_964369535.1 uncultured Desulfovibrionaceae bacterium | reverse complement strand
ACCGTGCGCATGGCTTTGTCAATTTGGCGTATGCGTTGGCGCAAAGAGCGGGGCAACCAATCTAATTTGCGCAAATCGTCAAGCATGGCGCCACGAATACGGTTTTCAGCATAGGTATCAAAGCGCACACCCAAGTGAGCTTGGAATTTACCAAGCGCTTCCATAAGCCCCAATGTACCAGCACTAATCATTTCTTGCAATTCAATATGTTGCGGTAGTTTGTTTTTTAGGCGTAAGGCAAGATACCGTATTTTGGGCGCATAATGGCGCACAATGGCTTCTTGTTCCATGGGCGCAAAATCAGCCCAAGCCATAGCGCCTGACTCCATCTCTTCCCAGGGTGAGAGGGGCTTTTTTTGTACAGGTTTTTCGCTCATGGTAACTCCTTTGCCTACCAAGCTGTTGAAAAAGCGCAATCTGCGGCGTCAGATTACTTTTTTGCTCGTTACATGGGCCATAAAAGTCCTATGTTTCCTCGAAAAAAGCATCTTCCTTGCATCTTGCATTTTTTGAACAGCCTGTCCTTAAACGGATATTTTGTTGTTATAAAAAATATTTGCCACAATGAACTTTTTCAATAAGCTCTTATACGTTCTTATTATGAAAAATTATTGAAAAAGTAAGCGTTTCCAGAAAAATTTAATATTGCCGTCAACTTGTTTTGCCACTTCCCATTCGGTCATGGTTTCTGCCGCTTGTTGTATGGCTTTAGCAGCAGGAGAGCTTGGTTCATTAACGCATAAAGGCAGTTGGCGTACCACCGACTGGCGCATAACCGTATCGCGTGGAATAATGCCCACAAGGTCTAGGGAAACGCCGCTTAAAAAATGTTCGCAAGCTTGGTGCAGTCGACCAAAAACATTTTTTGCCATGCGCATGTCGTGGGCCATATTAATTAAAACCTTAAAACGTTCCACGCCGTGGGTATTTTTTAAAACTTTGATGAGCGCATAGGCGTCGGTCAAGGAAGTTGGCTCTGGTGTAAGCACCACCAAACGCTCTTGGGCTGCAAGGTTAAAATACAGCACATTGTCGTTGATGCCGGCTCCTGTATCCACCAGTAAAAAATCAATTTCTTGCTCAAGCACGTCCATGGCTTCCAAAAGCTCCAGCTTTTGCCCTGTGTCTAAAGCCAGCATTTCGCTCATGCCAGAAGAAGCCGGCAAAATGGAAAAGCCATAGGGAGTAGGAAAGAGAATATCTTTTATGTCAGCGCCTTCATGGAAGAGGTGAAAAAGATTTTTTGGCGGTGTTAAGCCAAGTACCACGTCCACATTGGCAAGACCTAAGTCTGCATCCAAAAGCACCACGCGCTTGCCAAGTTTCACAAGCTCCACGGCTAAATTCACCGAGAGGTTGGTCTTGCCAACGCCACCTTTTCCGGAGGTGATGGAAACAACTAAGGGGAAAGAATCTTGCATAACAACTCCTGACCGTTATATTACTTATTCTGGCTATGGTTGCCAGGTAACTGTCTTTTGAAAATAAGGCGCCATAAAAGTGACTCGCTGGCCATGGTAAGGCTGTCTCGTAACTCAGCGCCGTAGGATATGGCCGAAACAGGCAGATTGCAGGCAGCGCTTGCATTGACAATGGCTCCATATGATGCGGCTTCATCAATTTTTGCCCAGACAATACTTCCTGCTCCGCGTGGTGCATAACGGCTTAAAAAAGCTGTTAATTGTGCGCCGTCATATGTGGGTGACAATACCACATGCGTGGCTTGGTCGCCTGTGACATTTTCACCAAGGCCCAGCCTGTCATAAGTTTGACTGAGCTGTTCTTTAGCACTTAAACCCACGGTATCCACAAAAATCTTGTCCATATGCGCGTAAGCCACCAGAGTTTTTTCCATGCTTTGGGCATCGCGGGCTTCGGCATAGGAAAAGTCTGAAAGTTCTGCCCAATGGCGTAAAATAAGTCTGCCATTGCCGCGTTGACAATCTGCATTGATAAAAGCTATGCGCAAATTGGAATCTTTTGCGCGTAATTGCAAGGCCATGCGCAAGGCCGTTGTGGTTTTGCCAACGCCATAGGGGCCTGCAAAAATGTGTACACGTTGCGCCCAATTTTCAAGATTCCAAGGCAACACCGGCACCAATTCGCTTAAAGATTCAAGTACCGAAGCGCCGGGGGCGGCTAAAAGGCGGCGGTATAATTCCAAAGCCACCACATCGGAAACACCTTCGCGCTGTAAATATTCCAAGGCCACGCGCTGGCGCGGTGTTAATCTTTCCAACTGTATAGAAGGCTTCATAAGGGCAAAAAGGTGTTCTTTTATTTGCAGCCATTCTTTATGCCATTCATTCCATCCAGAAGGGGTGCCGCTTTGTGCCATGCCTTGGTTTGTGGCATATGCCCCTTGGTGCTTGCCAAGGGCTTCTGCGGCAAGGCGTGTTACGGCATCAACATGGTCTTTGGGTGGTTTTTTTCCGCTAAAGGTGGCTGTATCTTCGGGTAGATGCATGTCACCTTGCAGGCCATTTGCTCTTTCGATGCCGGCTGTGACTTCATGCAGGCGCACGCCCCCTTTGCGGAAGCTACGGCTGCTTAAAATAACGGCCTCAGGCCCTAGCTCGGTTTTTATTTGTGCAAGCACTTCTTGGGTGCTGTTGCCGGTATATGTTTTTACATGCATTATTCAATCCCCACTATGCCCACAGATTGTAAATGGATGTCCGGTGGAATTTCAGCTTGTGAGATGACCGGTACTGAGGGCAAAAAGCGTGTGATAAGTTGTGCCAAGTGTGGGCGGATAACCGGAGAAGCCAAGAGTACGGGTTGTCCTTCGGCCATGACCGCATTTTCCACAGCATTATTTACGCTTTGAATAAGTTTTTGCGCCATAGCCGGATTAAGCGACAAGAAACTGCCACCGTCGGTTTGGCGTATGCCTTCTTGTACGGCACGTTCGGCATTTTGGTCTAGTGTTAA
>CAYJHG010000248.1:0-2940 GCA_964369535.1 uncultured Desulfovibrionaceae bacterium | reverse complement strand
GTAAAAGAAAGATTTTTATCGGCTAATCTTCCCCCAAGCCAAGCACCCACGGCCAAACAAGCCAGCACAACGCCTATGAGGCTTGTCCAAACAATAACAGATGTGCCAAGATGTGGTGCCATAACGCGGGCTCCCACCATTTCCAAAACCATGATTAAGGCGCCGCTTAAAAAAACAACAATTTCTAGCATAGTATTTTATTTTTGTTTAATGTGTTTGTTAGTTAGTTATGAGTGAACCGCGATAAGATGCTAAATCTTGAATGCCCAATTCGCGGCACAATTCTTCCAATTGCGGTATGAGATTAAAACAAAAATCCGGCTGGAAAAAGTTGGCTGTGCCCACTTGTACAGCGTGAGCACCCACAAGAATAAACTCAAGCACATCTTCAGCCGAACGTATACCGCCAAGACCAATGACGGGAATTTTAACAACTTGGCACACTTGCCAAACACAGCGCAAAGCCACAGGCTTAATGGCTGGTCCTGAAAGTCCGCCAATGATATTAGCAAGTTGAGGTTTTTTGCTGCGAATGTCCACTCCCATGCCCGAGACAGTGTTGATGCAAGAAATCATATCGGCTCCTGCACCTTCTACCGCTTCGGCTATGTGGGCAATGTTGGTAACGTTTGGCGAAAGCTTAATTATAATAGGTTTTTGGGGTGCGGCTTTGCGCACGGCATCTGTGAGCTTTGCTGCCATATGTGGGTCTTGCCCAAAAAGTATGCCGCCTTCATTTACATTGGGGCAAGATATGTTTACCTCTAAGGCTGCTATGCCTTCTTCGGCTGCCAAAATGTGGGCAAGCTCAGCAAATTCTTGGGCATCTGTTGCATAAATGTTGGCAATGATGGCTGTTTCTTTCCAAGGTAGGCGAGGCAGTTTTTCCTTAATAAAAGTCATAACGCCATCATTTTGTAAACCAACGGCATTGAGCATACCGGCAGGACATTCTGCCACACGCGGTAAAGCATTGCCGGCTCTTGGTTTTAAAGAAAGCCCTTTAACCACCATGCCCCCGAGGGAAGCAAGGTTGCCATAGTTTGCAAATTCAAGCCCATAGCCAAAAGTACCTGAAGCCGGAATAATGGGGTTTTTGAGATGTAGAGGTCTTTGCCCTTGTAAGGTAATAGAAAGGTTCATATGCTTACCCTTTTAATCCAGCGTGATATGTTCTGCCCAAAAAATGGGGCCGTGGGTGCATGTTTGGATGGGCCAATTTTTTTTGTCTTCCACAGGCCAAGCGTCGGTGGTTTTGGCAACACAGCCAAGACAAGCGCCAACACCACAAGCCATGCGCGACTCCAAAGAAAGCTGCGTGCGCACCTTAAGTTCAAAAGCAAATTTTTGCACAGTCTTTAAAAAGGGCAGAGGGCCGCAAGCCAGTACAAGGCCTTGTTGTTCTGCTATTTCTTTCATTCTTTCATGCATAGTAAAAATAAAGTTTTCAATATCGCCATTGGGCGGCTCGCGTAAAGAGTCTACAGCTATGCGTTCGTTGATGCTGTCTAAGGGATAGCAATTGGCATTGGCTCTATGGCCAAAAGTCATACTGAGATTCCAAGGTTTTGGGTGCTCATGCGCATAGCCCACAAAGGGCACAATGCCTATGCCGCCAGCTAAAAGCAGGGTGGGGGTTTCGGGTTCCATGGCAAAACTATTGCCAAGTGGACCCCACACTTGTACTAAATCGCCGGCTTTAAGTTCTGCCATGCGCTCAGTGCCTTTGCCCACAACCTGAAAAAAACAGATAAGATGTTGGTGTGTTACGTGGCAAATTCCAAGGGGGCGACCCCAAGGTATATCAAGGCCAAAAGAACGCGGACGCACCATAACAAATTGCCCGGGGCGCCAAGATTTCCATTGGGGGTTTTCCAAGCGCAAGGCAAAAAAATGTCTGCTGGTGGCGGTTTCTGGGCCAAAAACTACTAAATCAAGTACCTTTAATAAGGATGATGTGGACTGGGACATATTGTTCTCTAAGGGTGAAATGTGTCAAATACGAATGGAGTTTACTTATATATTTTTTGGCGGTCAAGGAATGTTTATTCGCAGGAATGCTTATCAACTCTTGACGGTGCAAAGTTATAATATTTTGCACCCTTCTTCTTCCACAAGCACCATAAATTCGCGGCGCACGCCGCCCCATTCAGGATAATACAAGCCAGGTTCTACCGTTACCACCATGCCCGGTTTAAGCACAGTGTGGCAACGTGGATTTAGGCTTGGCGCTTCATGGGTTTCAAGCCCCACCCCATGCCCAAGACTATGGGTAAAATCTTTGGCAACGCCTTCATCTTCAAATACTTGCCAAGCAAGTTTATAAACTTCACTGCAAGTCACACCGGGTTTTATGCCGGCAATGGCTGCTTCTTGCGCGGTACGCACCAATTGCTGTGTGAGCATAAATTCCACTGAATTTTCCATACCCACCCAAAATGTGCGGGTTTGGTCTGAGCAGTAATTTTCTAAACGCGCACCCACATCTATGAGTATGGGGCAATTTTCGCTTATCAAGGTATTTCCAGGTTCATAATGAGGCAGGGCTGCGTTTGGGCCAACAGCCACAATATTGGCAAAAGCCAGTTCCGAAGCGCCATTTTCGCGGAAAAATTTCTCAATGCCCCAAGAAAGATCGGCTTCGCTGCGCCCCACGTGCAATTCGTCGTAGACCCATTCCATGAGCCTATGGTTAAGGGTGCAAGAATTTTTCATAAGCTGTATTTCGTGCGCGTCTTTGATAATGCGTAAGGAGGGCACAAGGTCACGCGCTGAAGTGAGATTTAAACCGCAAGAAAATTTACGGAAAAAATCCACAGACACTGTGTCGTATTCTATGCCCACGCGTCCCGGGGCTTTATCCTTAATGAGCGAGCGTAATTGCCCTGCCGCATCACCGCCATAAATAAAAATATAATTTTCATCCCAAAGCCTGCGCGC
>CAYJHG010000247.1:0-2941 GCA_964369535.1 uncultured Desulfovibrionaceae bacterium | reverse complement strand
GCCTGAATAATACTTACCAAAACACCCACAGAAAGTCCTACGCCAAGCATGGGCAAGGCCATAACCAAGCATAATTCAATGGCCTGTCTGCCAAAACCGATAACAAATTCGGGAGTCATATTATTCTCCTTATTTCAAAAAATCTGCGTCATAATAGGAAGGAATTCACCAGTGAACCCACAAGCAGGTTCCATCCGTCTACCATAACAAAAAGCAAGAGTTTAAAGGGCATAGAAACCATCATAGGTGGCAACATCATCATGCCCATGGCTAAAAGTACGCTTGAAATTACCATGTCCAGTACCAAAAAAGGAATATAAATAAGAAAACCAATGGTAAAGGCTGTTTTCAATTCGCTGATAACATAGGCCGCAGCCAGCATCATGGTGGGCACTTCATCTTTATTATTAGGCGCGTCCATACGAGCAATGGCATAGAAAATAGAAATATCTTTTTCGCGCGTGTGCTTAAACATAAATTCGCGTAAGGGAATTTGCGCCCTGTCTAAAGCAACGCTATAGTCAATGCTTTCCGATAAATAAGGTTGCAAGGCAGTGTCGTTGATTTGCTTACCCACAGGATACATAATGATGACGGTAATAAAAATGGCTAAGGATGCTAAAACTTGGGTAGGGGGTAATTGCTGCACGCCAATGGCTTGACGTAAAAAGCTGAAAACAATGATAATGCGAGTAAAGCTTGTCACGGTGAGCATGATGGCCGGAGCCACAGACAAGATGGTGAGCAAGAAAAGAATTTCTAGAAGAACAGTAACTTTTTCCGGACTGTTGGAACCGCCAGACAGGGTGAGTTGCAAAGGCGGCATGGCAAGGTCTTGCGCGGCGTGGGCAAGAGGCGCAAAAATATGCATGACCCCAAGCGCACAAAAGATAGCGGCAAGGCTGCTAGTCAGAATTTTGGCGTTTTGCATCTTCCAAAAGTTCTTTAAAATCGGTGCTTTCATCTGCATCATCTTCCGCAACTTCCTTCAGTAAGGTGATTTGATGGTCGGTGACCCCAAGTAATAATCTCTTATCCAAAAAGCGTACCACCATAAGTCCTTTGCGTGGTCCTAAGGGAAGCTGTGTTTCTAGTCGTAAGCCATCACGAGGAAAGGACCCAGGTTTTGGCATAAAATTAAAACGCCCGTACTTACGCATGAACCATACCACAGCCCACAAAAATGCAAGGAGTATGGCCAAGGTGCCTATGGCGCTGAAATAATTACTCCAGTCAAAAACACTTTCCATGGGCATGGCAGGAGTTGTGCTTGCAGTGTTTTGAGCCACGTCGGCTGCTGTTTGAGCCACCTTTTCAAGGGGAGTGCTTGCTTGTTCGCTACTTGACATTGTGCATTATCCCAGTTGTTTGACTCTTTCCATTGGGCTGATAATGTCGGTAAGGCGCACGCCAAATTTTTCGTTGATAACAACAGCTTCACCGCGAGCAACCAACTTGCCGTTCACAAAAATTTCCAAAGGCTCACCGGCAAGTTTGTTTAATTCCACCACAGAACCCTGACCCAATTGCAAAAGCTCGTTAATGAGCAAACGTGTGCGCCCAAGTTCGGCCGAAACGTCCAAGGGAATATCCAAAATAAAGTCTAGCTCGCGTTTGGCTCCGTCTGGCGTGGGGCGTTTGGCAGCGTCGGTCATGTCTTTAAAAACAGCCTCACTGGCCTGACTAGAAAGTCCTTTGTTCCAAGCTGTTTGCGTGCTTTCTTCCTCGCTAGACGCCAAGGCTTCGGCCCAACGTGCGGCCATATCTTCTTGGTCATCATCAGAGGAGTTAAGGTCGTCCATGGAAGGCAAACCACCACCGGCAGCATTGTCTAGCGCTGCATCAGCACTGGCCTGAGCGTTATCTGCTTCTGCTTCCTCTTCCTCTAATTGTGCTGCCCAGGCAGCGGCGAGAGCTTCTTGGTCTTGATCAGACATAGGCTATCCTTTGTATAAATAGTGAGTTATTGCTCCACAACAAATTCTGTAAAATACACACGCACCACATAGGCTCCGCCCAAAATCTGGTTAAGGCGTGATGCTACTTCTGCTTTTAAAAGAATTTTCCCCTCAGCTGAGGAAACGTCAGCAAAGGTTTTTCCGGCTAAAAGCACAATGACAGCATCGCGAATTTTGGCATTTTGGGTTTTTAAGGCTTGTGAAACGTCTTTATTGACTTCCACTTCCATGCCAAGGCGCAAATATCTTTTGCCGGCTGCGTCAGATAAATTTACCACAAAGGGGGGCAGGGGCAAAACTTTACCGGCAGAACGCGGCAAATTGGATTGACGTTCAATGCGAGGTTGACCATCCGCACTTGCGGCTTCACCTTCAGCAAGGGCTGCATCACCTTCTGCTGCTGCAGTTTCTTGCGTTTCTTCGGTAACTTCGCCTTCAATAGCAGGGGCACGCATAAAAAACCACCAATAAGCACCACCGCCACCGGCACCCAGCAGCATGAAAAGCACAAGCAAGATAATAATTAATTTTTTCTTACTTTTTTTTGGAGGGGCTTCATCGCCGTCTGTATTTTTATCATTTGCAGCCATTTATGACTCCTTGTAAAACGCTCCATAGTCAAAAAGACGTATGTGCATGCCAAAAATTTTACGCTTGAGTGTATGTTATTTGGTGTATAAAATATTTATGCAGTATCTGTACCACAATATGAATAAATGGGCAACTCTGGCTTTTGAGTCCGTGCCACAAAAATGGCAAAGCATTGTGGTGCAGGAAGGTAGCTTGCCCGATATTCCTAGATAGTTTCGTCAAATAGCGAATTTTTGCGTATATCAAGGAAGATGAACTTATTTTGAGGGAGTGTATTCTTCTCATACTTGACCGAAAAAATAAGCGAAATCTGACGTAGAGATATGTAAAAAGGCGCATTTGACGACACTATCTAGGGGCGTGGGCCAAAAATATCTGTACCTACCCGCACC
>CAYJHG010000246.1:0-2946 GCA_964369535.1 uncultured Desulfovibrionaceae bacterium | reverse complement strand
CGTAAGGCTTGGCGTCTGGCGCTGTCCCAATACAGATTGCATTGCACGGCTTCAAGCGTGTTTTCGTTGTGGCTGGCAACGGTGCGAGTACCAATAAAACCAAGAGCCATATTCCAAACGGTAAGCTTTGAAATCATAGACTTTTCCTTTTGTCGTTTAAGTGTAGGTTGCTCCAAAATGTATTTATTTTGGAGGTAACACATGGAGCAACCTACTTTTTTAGGAGTTCTTATGTTTATGCAAAAAATATTAATGGTAGTGTTGCTTGATGAAGCAGATCGCCTTTGTTTGCCTCGGTGCAAGCTTGTTTTATGTGAGTTTAGATAATTCGCTCAAAAAGGGTGAGATGCGAGGAAGATATGTTTTTTTGAGAAAGCATAGAACTCTTGTGGTTCATGCTCGAAAAAAAATATATCTGACGAAGCAGATTGCCCTTTTTGAACGAATTATCAGCCTACGACTATGCCTTTGTTGACATACTGTCCCGCCTCATAGGGTTCGTCTTCAAAGCCGGAAATGGCGCAAAAAAGCGAGCCGGCCGTGGGAGTTCCGGTGACGGTAATTTTAAGGCGCAACCAAGGATTGACCACCGAGCGTGGCAAAAAGCGCCAAGCTATGCGCTTGCCCACTTTAAAATCAGCAGCGCTGATGCTTATGGATGTACCGCTTACGTCGGCATAGGTTCCGTCTTGGGTATCGGCTTGCTGTAATACCAGGGCAACATTGGTGGCGCCGGCAAGATCTTTGGTAAAGCGCGTGCAAATATGTATGGGTTCGACTTTACCAGGTAATTTTAACGAGGTTAGGGCTATGGGATCGCCTGTTTTGGTGCTCACGGGGCCTTCAAAGAGTACGAGGTGGCTATCGATAATCATAATTTTTTCCTCCGTTTATATGGCGGTTTCTGTAGACATGATGGCATCGCACTGGCGGATGGGGCGGCCAAAAATAAGGGGCATGCCGTCGCTTTTAAAAGCTTCACCGTATACAAGGTGCACATTGCCGGCATCGGTGGATTGCAATTCAATGGCGGCCATGAGCTCTTCATTGCCATACCACACGGCCTTTTGGCGCAAGGCGTCGGGCATTTTGTTTTTGGCGCTGATAAAGAGTTGTTGCAGATCTACAAAACCTGTTTGACCTTTGCGTTTACTGAGCGATTCCACAGGTATATTGGCAATGCGCACGCAAGAGCGCCAATCGCGAAGGGCTAGACCCAATGTCCATTGATAACGGTTGACAATGGCTTCATAGTGGCGGCCTTCGCTGTCTTCTACGGTTTGTATGCCAAGGTCTTTGTGTTCAAGGCCACCTTGGCTGCCCTTGGGGTATATGCCGTGAATGCTGCGCTCGCCCCAAGAAATGAGCCAAGCCGAGGTGCAATTTTCGCCCGTGCCGCCGGCATCGATAACATTGGGGGCGTCTTTTGCGGGATAACGCAAAGAAAGCCCTTTAAATTCATCGGGATTTACGTCTGTATTGCCATAAAATAGGGTGCGCGCGGCTTTTTGGCGCATGGCTTCGGCAAAGGCCACACTTTCGCCGTCAATAAATTTAGAAGCATTGGAGCCATAGAGCTTGGATTCGGCTTCGTCAATGAGCATACGGCTTTCCATCATGGAGCAAGGTTCCTTTACCTGTGTCCACTGGCTTTTGCTGTAAGGTGTTCCCTGATAGAGCCTGCGCCAATACACTTCGGGCAAGCCTGTGCGTATGCGTGTTAAGTGCCCATCGGATTGATTGGACTCCATAAATTGCACATCGTCCAAAATGTCGTTGGTTTCGTTCATAAGCTCGATGATGCTGCCGGCAGGCGAAGTGTGATAATAATCGCGCAGCTCTGCCAATGTGGCCACCAAACCTAAATTTTTCTTAGACATATCTTACTCCTTTTTAAAGGTTATTGTATTTGCCGTACAGGCGCTCATGCCTTGGCTTTTTGCCGTGATTTGTGGCACCAAGCACCACGCTGTCTTCGGCATGCGCTTTGCCAACAGCTTGTAAAAAACGGATCACATGGGGATTATTGCCATAGCCCGTTTGGTCAAGAATGGTTAAAAGTTCGCCGCTTGGGTCAAAACGCTGTAAACCTGCCTTGGCATAGGCCACGGTGCTTTCAAAGCTTTGCCCGCCCAATTGTCGGTCTTTGCGTAATTCTTGCTCCCAAGCCGCCACTTGTTCTTGATGCGCTTGCTTGTTGCTTTCCATGTTATTATGCGAAATTTCCAAAAGCTTTTGTGCCGTTTGACCGTTTAGGCCAAGCTCCTTGGCCTGTCGCATAAAAGTGTTGCGCTGATTATCGTTTAATTCCATGCCTTTGGGCACGGTTAAATCATAATCGGGTGTAAGGCTGCCTTCGGCGTCCAGGGCATTGCTCAAATCCGCATTCATGATGCTTTTTTGCTCTTGTGGGATAGCAGCGCCTTCTGCATGTGCGTTTTCGTTAAGGCTTTGAGACATGTTTTTCCTCCTCATAATCTAGTATGCGTTGTAAAATACTGTGAGCCGATTGCCCCATGCCAAGCCAGCGCAAAAATACGCGCCCTTCCTTGTATTGCATGAGTTGGCGCACAGCTTCGCGAATTTGCCTGTCAAATATGCGCGAGGCTTCGGCTTGGTCGGTGTGTTGCCCTTGCACGGTCTGGAAAATATTCTTGTCCATATATGTCCTTTTTTTAAATATGTTATGCCTTCCTATGCAATGGGGTTTTGCGTTGTTTCCTCTTGTGTAATGCCATTTTCTGCCATGTTTGCAAGCTGCGGCAATACATTTTGCCCTATGGTTCCAAGGGTTTGTGTTGCAGTGCCAAGCACATTGGGCGCTTCTTCTGTACTTAGGGGGCTTTTACTCAAGGTATGCACTGTGTCTGCCATTTCTTTAATGGTTTTCATGCCTTGTTCTTGCGCTTGCATTTCGTCTATTTTGGCTTGTTTTTGCGCTTCATA
>CAYJHG010000245.1:0-2969 GCA_964369535.1 uncultured Desulfovibrionaceae bacterium | reverse complement strand
ATATTAAGCAACCTGTTTTTTTGTGGGGTGCCCCGGGCATTGGCAAAAGCCAAATTGTTGCCCAAGTAGCCAAGGAAAAAGACTTTAAGCTCATAGATATTCGTGCTGTCTTGCTTGACCCAGTGGATTTGCGGGGCTTGCCGCGTGTCAATGCCGAAGGCCAAGCCACTTGGTGTCCTCCAGCATTTTTGCCCAATGAACAAAACCAAGATCAAGGCATTGTTTTTTTAGACGAACTCAATGCAGCTCCACCCTTGGTGCAAGCGGCGTGTTATCAGTTGGTGCTGGATAGGCGCATTGGAGAGTACATCTTGCCTGACGGATGGACCGTAATCGCTGCCGGCAATGGCGAAAAAGACCGCTCTGTCACCCATAGAATGCCCACGGCCCTTGCCAATCGCATGGTGCATATTACCATGCAAACCTCAGCAGATGATTGGCTTTTGTGGGCAGAAAAAGCCGATATTGCCCCTGAAATCCTAGCATTCTTGCGCTTTCGCCCCAATTTATTGCACGATTTTGACCCACAATCAGCTTCCAAAGCTTTTGCTTCGCCGCGTTCGTGGGAATTTGTTTCGCATATGCTTACAACAAAGCTTGATGCAGCCGTGGAATACGAGCTGTTTCAAGGAACCATTGGCATGACAGCCGCCACAGAATTTGTTGGTTTTCTGCGCATTTGGCGCGATTTACCCACTGTCGAAAGTATTTTAAGCTCACCTCAAAGTGTTGAAGTTCCCAGCGAGCCGGCAACCCTATACGCCATTTGCGAAGCCTTGGGCACAAAAGCAAGTACACAAAATATAGAAAGTATTGTGCAATTTGCCTTACGTTTACCGCCTGAGTTTTCAGTGCTTTTGCTGCGCACATCCGTCTGTAAGGATGAAGGCATTGTGCACACTCAAGCTTTTGCGCATTGGGCTCAAAAAAATTCTCACGTGCTTTTATAAGCTGCGGTAAGTATGCAAGCAAGTTCTTCCCATAAGTCACAAGATACACAGCAAAACTTAGAAGCTGAAGGCTTGTTGCGTATGCAAAAAGCTCGCACTGAACTGCTTTTTTCACATCCTTTCTTTGGTTCCTTGGCACTGAAGCTAAGCATCAAAGCTGACCCTCACTGTGCAAATCTTTGGACAGACGGAAAAACCCTTGGCTTTAATCCAAATTTTATTGCCATACTTTCGCAAGAACAAGTTATGGCTGCTCAAGCCCACGAAATATTACACATTGCTTGCAATCACCATTTACGCCGCGGCGAAAGAGATGCAAAACTTTGGAACAGGGCTTGCGATTATGCCATCAACAGCTTGCTGACCGAAGCCGGTTTCACCCTTTCTGAAGAATATTTTGAACACGACTCCCAATACGACGAAAAAAGTGTTGACGAAATTTATGCTATTTTAACAAAATTTGCCGATGACTATGTGCACGGCGGCGCCAAGGATGCCTTGGTTTCTGAACCCACTGAGGCTGATGCATCTGACGCATCCCCCGGAAATGCTGAAAATACGCCATCATCAGAAGAACAAAAAGCAGAAAAAGCCCAAGCAGAAAATAAAGATGATGCACAAGCTGACGAAGAAAACCTTGTGCAAACCAAGGGCAATCGTGCCTCTGAGTCTTCCACTGATGACGGTAAGGCCTCCGATTTTTTTGGAGAAGTGCGCGACCATCCCTTATTTGCCAACAAAAATAAAGAAGATGAGCGACGAGCCGAAGAGGACGCGCTCATTCAACTGACCCAAGCCATGCAAAGTGCTGAAGGACATGGCGACATCCCCCTTGGACTCATGCGCCTTTACCATTCGCGCGTTCGCCCCAAATTGGATTGGCAAAGCCTGTTGAAAAAGTTCATTGAATTTTGCTTTGACGGTGATTATTCGTGGTCCATGCCCAATCGCCGCTATATTTCTCAGGATATTTATTTGCCTTCGCGCATGGAACCGCGCATTCCCATTGTGGCCCTTGCCATCGACGCGTCCGGCTCCATAGACAAAGATACCCTTGCAGTATTTTGCACAGAATTAGAAAATATTTTAGAGAGTTATGACACAACCCTTTATATAATGTACCACGACACCAAGGTGCAAAGCCACCATATATACACAAGAGCAGACAGGCCATTGCGACTTATGGCGCAAGGCATGGGCGGCACAAGCTACAAAGACATACCACGATACTTAGAAAATGACGGCATAAACCCTGCCTGCCTGCTTTGGTTCACTGACTTTGAATGTGTAGACTTTCCAGAAGAACCCGAATGGCCCGTGCTTTGGATAGCTTCTAAAAAAACAACCAATCTGCCCCCTTTTGGGCAAGTTATCACCGTACAAGACTCATACACAGAGGAGTAGCGTTTCATGAAAATTGAATGGAAAATAACCAAAAAACTGGGCAACCTTCGCCCCACCCTGTCTTACTGTTTTGTGGTAGAAACTTTTGAAAAAGCTTTGGCCTTGCCTCCCATAAATATTGACTCCACCATTCCCGAGCCCATGGATTCTTGGCAAGAACATTGCTATCCCCATGAATTTGAAAGAGCTGACAATGCAGAATATAAGGGTTTTTATCGCTTATCTCTGGTCACCCACAAGGGCAATATGTGGTCGCAAAGCATACGCCTGCCTTGGCGTGAAGACAATGCCTATCCGGAAGTAGAAGAGTCCTTTAGATTATTGCGCGAAGCCTTTGAAATGGAACTAGCCAATGCCAATGCCAGTAAAGCCATGGACGAAAGCGCTAGCATGCAGTTGTCAGATGCGGCAAATCAAACCATAGCCCCTGCTGCTTTTGCCGAAAAGTTTTTGAATTTTGCAAAGCGTGACGCCTGCACGCAATAGTTTTTTTTAGCTTATAATTACACAAAAAAATCCAAGTGCCATAATAGCACTTGGATTTTTTATTGTATTGTAGAATAAAAATTAATCTAGCACATAAAGAGAGCGCCAATCTTCATCATCGCCAAGGCC
>CAYJHG010000244.1:0-2969 GCA_964369535.1 uncultured Desulfovibrionaceae bacterium | reverse complement strand
CTACTAAGCGTCTTCTTCGTCAAACTCAACATCTATATTTTCAAAAATATCCATGGCATAACGGTAATTGCTCACCATTTTAGAAAAAGTATCCACACCAAAAACAAAGCCCAGATTCCCTCTAGCATGAGCTACAAAAAGAACTTCGTCAAAGTCGCGTAGTACAAAAAGTCCGCCGGGTTCACCTTTAATGCGGTATACTTGGCACCAAACTTTATTGTCATCGCCAAGAGAGGAATGCACAGCCCAAGGTTCTGGTGGTGTGCCGTCATCGTCGCAAGTCACAAAAGGAACTTCAATTTGCGAAAAACTCAATTTATCGTCGCTGATACCTAAAAGAAAATATTGAACTGCCATGTTTAACTCCTTATGAGGCTGCTGAAAAAGTGCAATTTTCTTCGTCAAATCACTTTTTGAACACCCTGTTTAAAATTAATTTTTTTCATACACACTTGCAAGCATGCCGTAAAAACAGCTTCTGCATCAAGGCTTGCATCAATGGTAAAAAAACGCTCAGGCTCTGCTTGGGCGCATTGCTTAAATTGCGCCTGCACTTTAGCATGAAAGGCAAGGCTTTCACTGTCAAAGCGCCCTTCGCTGTGATTATTTTCTTGAGCAGCATTGCGAGCATAAGCTCTGGCAAGTCCTTGTTCTATGGGTAAATCTAAGAGCAAAGTCAAATGCGGCATAAGTCCGCCCGTAGCTTGGCTATTTAAAGCTTGTAAGGCCAAGGTTCCTTCTTGGTTTAAGCCGCGTCCGGCACCTTGATAGGCAATGGTGGAATCCACATAACGATCACAAAGCACAATGCAGCCCTTGGCCAGGGCAGGGCGTATGACTTCGTTCACATGCTGCGCCCTGTCTGCAAGAAAAAGAAAAAGCTCGGCTTCGCTGCAAATACGGCTATCGGCGTGCAAAAGAATTTTACGCAAGTTTTGACCCAGAGCGCAACCTCCGGGTTCGCGTGTGCAAAGTACTTCATGCCCAAGGGAACGAAAATGGGTGGCCAGTTTTTGCAGCACCGTGGACTTTCCGGATCCCTCTACACCTTCCAAAGTGATAAACATTGCGAATCTTCCTTTTTGTTTTTTGAAGATTTTTTCTTTTCGTCAAAAATTTGCGTTGTTGGCGGTTTGGGGCTGCGGTAGGGCTTATACATATAGCGTTCTAGGGTGCGTTGATAGTCTGACCAACCTGTTTGCTCTTCATCCCAATTACTAAAAATTTGGCGGCATTGAGCCATTTTAGCATCAATATTATCCGCATAATGCAGCAGCATGGCTTCCGGCGTTTGTGGTAGGCGCGGTGAACCAAATTCATAAGTTCCGTGATGGCTTAAAATAAGATGCTTCACATGTTGCACCAAGTCAGGTTCAAGGCCGGACTTTTGCAAAAAAGGCTGTAAATGTTCCACGGCTAATGAAATGTGCCCCAAGAGGCGCCCTTCGTCTGTATAATCGGTCACAAGGCCACCGCTGAGTTCCCATATTTTGCCCATATCGTGAAAAAGCGCTCCGGCCAGTAATACTTGTTTGTCAATTTCTGGATATTGTTCGGCAAGGCGCAGGCAAAGCTGCATGACAGAAAGGGTATGTTCAAGCAATCCGCCCATATAGGCATGGTGCACGCCCTTGGCTGCCGGCGCTCGCTTCAAAGCCAAGCTTATTTCTGCATCCTTAAGCACTGCCATAACGCATTTGCGCCAAGGCGCGTGGGTGAATTCTTTTTTGCACATGAAAAGTAAATCTTCCCACATTTCGTCCACAGGGTAAGGGCTAGCCGGAAGGTATAAAGCCATATCAAGCCCGGCCACGGCGGCATCTTCAAGTACGCGCATATGGTCTATGCTCAGCTGCACTTGATCACGAAAAAGCGACGTGCGGCCTTTGACTTGTACAAAAGAACCGGCAGTAAGCTCGCTAAATTCTTGACTAAGAGGGCTCCAGATTTTGGCTTCCATATGGCCTGTGGCGTCGCGCAATTCAATTTTCCAAAAAGGGCCATTGCGTGATTGCGAAAGTGCGGCATTGCCAAGCAAAAAAATGCCCTGCACTTCATTATTGGCCTGAATACTTATGATGGATTGATGCTCTTGCATGAATACCTTGCCTTGTTGACGATATTCTGTCAAAAAAAGAATGTGCTTTTGTCTATGAACACTTTGTAATATTTTCATTATAAACACTACGGCATATATGCACAATATTTTTTTATGAGCATTTTATAGTAATTTAATCGAACCTGAACGGGGATACACAAATGATAGTTTTACTTTCCAATGATGATGGCATATATGCCGTGGGTTTACGCGCCATGTACACGGCTCTGCGCGAGGCTGGGCATACGGTATATGTGGTGGCACCTTTAACAGAGCAATCTGCCGTGGGGCATTCTATCACTGTGTTTAAGCCTTTGCGTGGCAAAGAAATACACGAAGGCGATTTTATTGGCTTTGGTGTGCACGGAACCCCCACCGATTGCGTAAAATTGGGGCTTTCTGTGCTTTTGCCCCAAAAACCGGATATAGTTATTTCCGGCATTAATGCAGGCGCCAATGTGGGACCGGATATCATGTATTCCGGCACAGTTGCCGCCGCCACCGAAGCCGCCCATGCCGATTTTCCGGCCTTGGCTTTGTCTTGCGATAATTTTCGCCCCACAAATCTTTTGGAAGAAGCCCGCCACGCTGTGAAATTTGCCGAAGAATTTGATTGGAAAAAAGTACCGCCGCGCTCGGTCATCAATGTGAATTATCCTAAAATTCCCATGGCCGAACATAAAGGCGTGCGCGTTTGCCCACAAACCTCTGCCCTTTGGGACGATGAATATATAGAAAAACTAGATCCTCGTGACAATAAATATTGGTGGCTGCACGGCGAAATGCGCTCAGCCCATGTGGAAGAAAATACCGACAGAGATTTATTAAGCAAAGGGCATATTACCATAACACCCTTGCGCTTTGAATTTAC
>CAYJHG010000243.1:0-2986 GCA_964369535.1 uncultured Desulfovibrionaceae bacterium | reverse complement strand
TTATTCATTTCGCTAACAGTGGCAGATTGTTCTTCACTGGCTGTGGCAATGGCGCGCACACCGCCTGCACTGTGTTCGGCTATTTCAAGAATTGTTTGCAAAGCTTCACCGCTTAAATTAGCAAGCTCTGTGGCTTCTTCAATACTTTTTACTGCAACATCCACTTGTTTTACATTGCTTTCTGTGCTTGTTTGAATGGCCGAAATGGCATTAGCCACATCAGAAGTGGAAGAAATAGTTTTTTCTGCAAGTTTGCGCACTTCGTCAGCAACCACCGCAAAACCACGCCCAGCTTCGCCAGCTCTTGCCGCTTCAATGGCAGCGTTTAAGGCCAGCAAGTTTGTTTGGTCGGCAATGTCAGAAATAACACCCATAACTGTGGTAATAGATTGCGCATGCTCAGCCAGAGCACTCATATTCTTGCGCAAAATCATAGATTCTTGCTGTACTTTAGTTATAGACTCTTTGCATTTTTCAGTGATTTCGGCCCCGTGAAGAGCTTTTTCTTTGGCATTTTCCGTAAGTTCTGCACTGCTGCCTGAATTTCTTGCCACTTCAATAATGGTTGAATTCATTTCGTCCATGGCGGCAGCCGTTTGGGCAATGCGATTTGCTTGCTCTTGGGCGCTGTCAGAAGAAGACTCCACTTGCGAAGAAAGTCTTTCAGAGGCTGAAGCAACAATGCTAACAACTCCTTCCAACTGATTGGCTGCATCAAGCAAACCTTCACGGCGAGCTTTGCTGGCTTGTTCTGCCGCTTCAAAAGCTTGCTGCTTGGCTTCTTCAGCTTCGATCACGGCTTCTTTGGCTTCGGATGTAGCGTTTTCTGCTTCTTTAACCATTTTGGCAAGATTGGTGATCATGGCTCTAAGCCCTAAGGCCAGAGTGGAAATTTCATCACCGCGTTTGATTCCTGCATCAATGCCTTGTTCTTGTTCCGTGGTCAATTCTAAGTTACCCGCAGCCACATAAGCAGCTATGTTAGCACCTGCACTTAAGGAATTGGCAATGCCTTTTGCCACAAAGAAAATGATAATGCTGGTAATACCGGCTATAATGGCGGCAAACACAAGAATTTCATAGGTGAGTGTTGTGGCTTCGGCTAACAATTCAGATATGGGGGTATCGATGATGACATACCAATCTACAACAGGCACATGGGCAAAAAAGCCTATCATTTCTTTGCCTTCAAACATATATTGGGAGGATCCATTTTTTTTAGTTGCAATATAAGCACTTTGAGGTTCGGCAGAGTCGTCAGTACCCACATATTCGGTAAAATTATCCATAATAATGGTAAACTTGGAGTCATATACATAGGGTGACATGTTTGGCGTTAGCGCAATGGAGCCCACAGTGTTTTTATTTAAGGTGGCAAGATCGATTTTAAAAATGAGTGTGCCCACAATAGTATTGTTTTCTGTAATGGGGGCACCCACAAAGGCGCTTAATTGCTTTGTTTCACCAGAAACTCTGATTTCAATTTTGTTTTTGCCCTGCAAGGCATCTTGCACGGAAGTATAGTCAGAGGCGCTATCACCAATGCGCGAAGCGGCCGTATGGGCTATAATCTTGCCTTGGGGATCAGTGATAAAGCTAGAAGAAATGTCTCTATATTCATTTGCTATCTCAGTCATGTATTCTATGACGAGCTTTTTTAAGTGTGTCTGCTCTTCGCTTAGGCTATTCTGCATTTCTTGACTGGCAAATGATTTAAAAATTGGAATATGGCTGGTTGAATTGGCAATATTAATGATATAGCTTATGATATTATTAAGCTCGCTAGCTTGGACTCGGGTGATTTCTGAAACTTGCAAACGTGCAGTTTCCAAAGAATCGCTTTTGGCCTGCATTCCAGAAAAAGTAGCCAAAGCCACAAGGCCAATGATGGCCGGTACCAAGATATAAAGCATCATCTTTGCTAAGAGGTTTAGACGCATGGTGTGCTCCTTATGTATGCGCTTGCTACAATAAATTTTGTGATTATTTTTTAAATATTGTGAATATCTTTTCGGCAGTGTTTCGTAAGGCTTTAGAGTATTACTTATGAAAAGTCTAGTATATACAGTTCGGAAAATGGAAATATATTATGCAGCCCTGAAATAATCATGCAGAGCTTTTAAATATTGATAATATTCGTAGCTTGTTTTATGTGTATAAAGGCAACAAAGTTGTTTAACCATTAAAAGGAGAGCGTATGAAATCATTAAAAGGAACCCAAACAGAAAAAAATCTTCTCACAGCCTTTGCAGGAGAGTCACAAGCTCGTAATCGTTATGATTTTTTTGCCAGTGCTGCAAAAAATGAGGGCTTTCGTTTGGTGCAAGAAGTCTTTGCCGAAACAGCCGCCCAAGAAAAAGAACATGCTAAGCGCTTGTTTAAATATCTAGAAGGGGGCGAAGTATTGGTGGAAGCAGCTTTTCCGGC
This sequence comes from uncultured Desulfovibrionaceae bacterium, assembly GCA_964369535.1. Lineage (GTDB taxonomy): Bacteria > Desulfobacterota > Desulfovibrionia > Desulfovibrionales > Desulfovibrionaceae > CAYJAD01. The sequence continues at coordinate 559 of CAYJHG010000243.1, read as the reverse complement.
AGGTGTTATTGCCAATGCCGAAACAAATCTCATAGCTTCTGCCGCCGGTGAAAACCACGAACATACAGAAATGTATCCTTCTTTTGCGGCTATAGCTGATAAAGAAGGCTTTTCTGAAATAGCTGTGGTCATGCGCAATATTGCCATCGCCGAAGCTTATCACGAAAAATGTTTTTTGAGCCTTGCCAAACAAATTCGCGAAGCCACCATGTTTAAGCAAGCTGCACCGGTTATGTGGCACTGTCTAAACTGTGGGTGGTTGCATCAAGGCACTGATGCTCCAAAGCTCTGTGGCGCTTGTGCGCATCCCACAGCGCATTTTGAGGTTTTGTATCACACTTATGAATAGAGACCTCTGCGCAATTTATTGCGTAGGGTCTCACGGAGCATTGACGGTAGTCAATGCGACCAAAAATCAAGAATAGGGCGAGCTTTGCTTGCCCGTTAAATGATTGATTTTTGTGCCTTTTACTCTGCACAGTAAATTTTTATGTTAAAACAATTTTTCAAATATTAACAATAAATTTATATGTAAAAATAATTGTGCAGAGCTTTCGAA
>CAYJHG010000242.1:0-3023 GCA_964369535.1 uncultured Desulfovibrionaceae bacterium | reverse complement strand
CGCAAAGCCTCAGAATTAGCACGTTTGCAATATGACAATGGTTATGCTGATTATCTTACCGTGCTTGATGCAGACAGACAGCTCTTTACAGCAGAATTGCAATTGGCTAATGCCATGCGCGATCGCTTAAACGCTGTGGTTGCCGTGTGCATGGCACTTGGCGGCGGCTGGCAAGAACATACAGCTTCCATGGAACCAGCAGAAGCTGAAGAGAAATAATTATATAGAGTATAATAAAAAAAGGGAGGCCGTGGTCTCCCTTTTTTACACCCTCATTGCAAAACTCGATTATTTATAGCATGTTAAGTTGACATTATTTATGTAATAGCGCGTCAGCGCCAACCTTAGCGTTGCTGCATGCTTTGAAAAAAAGCCTCCACCGCTGGTCGTAAGCGTTGTGCGCCAGCCATACTCAGATGATTGGCATCCATATAAAGCATATTTGCTCCGGCCACAAAGGCATACGCTTTCCCTTCTTGAAAGTACGGAACACTCTCTATTCTATGCAGATTTTTATGCCGTATACTTGTTATAAGTTTACGCACAATGCGACTGCCTTCTAGGCTGGCAGGGGCCGCATCTGTTTTGCTATACGCAGCCCAAAGAATGCTCCGCTTGGCATGGCGCGGGGCTTGCTCTATGAGATATACCGTCTTGCCTGCCGCAAGAAGACGGTGCAGGCCTTCTTCCATGCTCGCATGGGCATCCGTATAATAGTCCCATTTTTGGGCAATAACTATAGTGGTAACACTGGGCTCTTGGGTAAGATAGTCTACCACGGCCTGCGCCATGGGTCCTTGGTCTTGCGCATATATCAAGGTGGTATGTGCGGCAAAAAAGGCTCCGAAAAGGGCGTATTCTTGTGCTACTTGATCAAAAAGCGGCGCGTAGCACTGCGCATGACTATCGCCAATAAGGGCAAATGTTGGCCGTATATTCGTATGCGCTACATCCCCCTTACCCAAGAAAGTAATATTTTTTGCAGTTATATCTTGCAACGTACTTGCGTTTTGAAAAGCCGCCGGCAAGAGCCATGGCGTTAGCTGTCGCACAGGTACTCGCGGCAGAGCAACGGTAAGACTTATACTCACAAGACACAGTAGCACCAACGGACTTACCCGCCAAAGAAAAACCCTCCACGAGCTAAGCTTACGAAAAGGATTTTCCACACTATACCAAGACAAAAAGGCAAGTACGCCACTAAGCGCAAGTACGCCCAGATTATCCCATACGCTTATACTGGCCTTGCTATACGTCCAAAATGTCCATATGGGCCAATGCCAAAGATAGAGCGAATAAGAAATTTTGCCCACCAGCACACACGGCCTTAAGGAAAAAACACGCGCCGTCATCGTGTTTGGCGAAGCCAACAGCACACCACTTGCCAGCACAACAACTGCAGCCCAAAAAGGCGTATAGCGATGCACGGAAAACATGGCGTACAACAGCATTGCCAATGCTCCAAGACTAAGCACCTGCGCCACATACAGGGGAAAACGTTTTGGGCTTACGCGTTCATAGCAAGCCAGTAGGACACCGCCACCAAGCTCCCAAAGCCGCGTTGGAAGCATATAAAAGGTAAAAGAATTAAAGGCTTTTTGCATGTATATACTTAAGAAAAATGAGGCCAAGCAAACAAGGCTAAGTACGAAAAAAAAGTCCCTATACCCCATACGCTTTTTTATGAGCAAAAACGTTATAAAGAAGGGAAAAATAATATAAAATTGTTCTTCAATGCCTAGAGACCACATATGTATAAGCGGACAAATATAGAGGTTTTTTTGCCAATATTCCGTAGTAAAATAAAAATATATATTGGCAACACTGCCAAGGCTTGACCACGCTGATGCGACTAATTGACCATAATTGTACGTTGGAAGCAGTATATAGCCAGCGATACTTGTGCACGCTATGACTACAAAAAGCGCAGGTAAAATGCGCTTGGCACGGCGTAAATAAAAATCTGCATAGGAAAATTGTTGCGTTGCATCGTAGTGCGCAAAAAGAATACCGCTAATCAAATAGCCGGAAATAACAAAGAAAATATCTACCCCAAAAAAGCCGCCAACAACAATGGGGTTGGTTTGCACATGGGAAAGCAAAACACCGCCCACCGCTAAGGCACGCAAGCCATCAATATCTTTTCTATATTGCATAGATTGCCCCTACCCCATCATATTCAGTAACAAGGCTGCTAAAACCACTTTTGCGGATACACATGACGACCAGTAGCCTAACTTAGAGCTTATCCATAAATAATTTTCTTTTTCTTAATTTTCCGCAGTGTTATTATGGTTGCCGCTAGATGCAGCAGTGCCAAATGGCTTGAGTCCAGCTTTTCATACCGAATGACAAGCTTACGAAAACGATTAAAGCAAGAGCTCTGAACAATCCCTTGAATTTGTGCGAAACTAATTTTGACGTTGAAATTTCTTAGGATATAGGTGTTTCTTGGTAAAATTTCGCATTTTTATGCCGTTTTGTGCTGTATTTTTTCTAAAAATGGTGAATTTTGGGCGCACTTATCCTGTCTAAGTGATAAATTTTGTTGCTTTTTTGATGTTAAAGGCTATCCCTATTATCAGCAATTCTGTTTCAACCTTTGCTATTCCAATATACCTACTACGTTTTAAGTCAAAGTGCTGTTTTAGATTACCGCAACTTCGCTCCACTTTGTAACGAAATTTACTAAATAAGGCTTTGCGTGCGTAATATATGCAAAATAGCCTTGGCGCAATCTTCTGGTGACATGGTGCCCACATCAAGGGTACAGTGAGAGTGCTTGGTATACAGAGCGGATCTTTCTTCAAAGAGATCTTCAATGCTTTGGCCGGGGGCTATGGCAATGCCGCGTTGTGGGTTTCTGGCAATGCGTTCTAAAATAGTGGTGAGATCTAATCGCAAAAATACCACAGGCCCTAAGGATTGCAGGTGTTGCATGGCTTTATCTCTATACACCACACTGCCACCTGTGGCGATGACTGTTCTGAAAAGGCGCAATGAGCAAATGACATCGCCTTCCA
>CAYJHG010000241.1:0-3034 GCA_964369535.1 uncultured Desulfovibrionaceae bacterium | reverse complement strand
CAAAGGTGCAAACCAAAGTAGACACAACACACATTGTCCACACAAACATTTTTAAAGGACGTAATGCTTTTGGCATAGTTTCCCCTTTTATCCGCGCACGGCGAGTTAAGGCAATTCGTTTATCATATCCTTAAGCAACTGCCCATTAGGAGCTTTTGCCATTGGATTTATTCTTAATAATTGTTGCCACATATCTTTGCCTTCTGCTTTTTGACCAAGGTCAAAATATAACACAATGCCAGCATTGAACAGTGACTGTTCATGGCTTGGATTTATGCGCGATGCACTGCGAAAAGACTCCAAAGCCAAGTCAAATTTCTTAAGCTCACGGTACATAGTACCGCGGTCTGTAAGCACATTAGCATTATTTGGCGTAATCTCCAAAGCTTTAGTATAGGCCATAACCGAATCTGCCGCCATGCGCGCATCATAATATAAATTGCCTAAATGTATCCATCTTTGCACATCTTGTGGGTTCTTTTCTGCGGCAAGCCTTGCTTCTTCTATATGGGCTGCACTTTGCCCTTCTGAAGACGCTTGTGGCGCAGAATTGGCACTGCCTCCAGAAGCTACAGGGGTGGCACTATGCATAAAACTTGGAATGAGTGTGCCAATATATAAACCCAAAATCAAGGCTGCCGCAACAGAAACCATAAGCGTACTGCGGCGCACATACGCTCCCTTATTTTCATTCACAGGCCTTGGTGTACGTTCTCTGCGTGTTCTTCTTTTTTCAGACATAAGTATCTCTTTTATTAAATATATAGTAAATATTATTGAGCATTGGCCGCGGGTTCAGCAGGCTTATTAAGCTCTTCCACAATGGTATCTTTAAGTTCCTTGGGCAAATTCGGATCTTCAAGAGCCTTTTGCAAATGCTTACGCCCTTCTTCAACATTATTCAAATAGTAGATATTTAACACACCAAGACTGTAGCGAGCTGAAGAGTCTTCTTTTATGGCAAAAACTTTTTCAAGCTCCATGCTGGCTTCATTATATTTTTCTTGATTAAACAAAATCATGCCCAAAACATAATGCCCATTGGGAGTGTTAGCATCTGCAGCCAAGGCACGCCGCACAAAAGTTTCTGCCGACTGCCATTGTTCACTTTGAATTAAAAGATCTGCCAAATGCATAAGCTGCTGAACATCATTAGGATTTTCTTTAAGATCTTGCATGTGCGTCGCAATTTCACTGCTTAAACGATTACTTTCCGCTTCTTCTGCACTAACACCGGCACGGCTTGGCACCATAAGCGAAGGATTATTAAAGCGCTGTATAAGCGAAATGCCAAGCATAATCACTATGGCAAGCCCCATAAAGGCAAGAGTAACTTTAGAGTTCAAAGAAAGGTAAGAACTATTCATGGCCTAAAACCTCCTGCATGCTCAAACGCTTATCAATGCTCTTCTGCTCCTTTACCAAAAAAATCATATAGGCTCCAAGGCCAAGCCATACGGCTATATTGGCAGCCATAAGCCATAATATATCAGACATATATTTCTCTCTCTATGTAAGTTGTTATTCTGCATCTAAAGCAGAACGGTATAATAAGGCTTCCAGACGTGCTTTTTGCAAGAGCTGCTGCCTACGAATACACAATAAAGCTGCCCACACAAAACCAAAGGACGCCACACAAAGAAAAACAGTTATACGCATATCTGCATCAAGCCCGCCCCCCTTAGAGGCAAACACGGCCGGATGTATAGAGCGCCATAAACGAGCCGATAAAAACACCAAGGGCACATCTATAAAGGCCACAATGCCAACCACAGCGCGGATAAGCGCATTGCGTTCCATGGGCATATCAAGGCCGCGCAAAAGCAAATAAGCAGCGTATACAAACCACATAATAAGCGCTGTGCTCAAGCGTGGATCCCATGTCCACCACACTCCCCACGAATGACGCGCCCAAATAGAACCTGTCATAAGCATGAGCGTTCCGCACACAAGCCCCACCTCGGCCGCGGCCAAAGCCAAAGCGTCCCAAGCAGTTTTACGCGTGCGAATATAGGCAACAGAAGCCACAAAGACCACAAAGAAGCTCGCCAAACTCCACCAAGCCAAGGGCAAATGTATATAAAATACTTTTTGCACCAAGCCCATAACGGCTTCGATGGGCGCATACATAAATATAAACCATTGACTTATAGCCATGGCTACAGCGCCCAAAAGGGCTAATATTTTTACAAGGGGCATTTAATCCTCCCCCATATATACATAGGTAAACAAAACAAGTCCTGCCGCCAAAAATAAGGCGTCAAAAGCAATGGCTATGCCCAACCAATTGTGCACACCCTCCGGCAAAACCTCAGAAAAGCCGCCGGCGCCCACCCTAATACCTGCCAAAAGCAAAGGAATAAGCAAAGGGAAAAGCACAATGCTGAGCAAGGATTCTCGTGCCGACTGCCCTTGTGACAAAGCACCAAGCAAGGAACCAAGCGCTGCCATGCCCACATCTGCCAAAAAAATCATAGCCAAGGCATAAGGCCAAAGAAAAGAGATTTCCTGCCCCAAGAACACAATGGCCGCTGGTAAAAACACCAACTGTGCCGCACCTATGAGCAAAAACCCCGTTATACCCTTGCTTATCCAAATCACTTGCACAGGCTCGGGCACAAGCAATAAACCTTGGCGCGCGCCATTACTTTCTTCTATGCCATACAACATATTAAACACAAGCACCTGACAAAAGGCAGAAGCTAACCAAAATATGGTGGCTGCCCCTTGGGGCGACATGCGTGTGCCCACTTCTTGAGATAAGCTAAACACAAAAAGCAATAATAAACCAAGCAACAAAGCCTGCACAAGGCCAAAACCACGCCCAAAAGTAAGGCGAATATCCTTGCGCACCAAGGCCAAAATAGCTCTAAGCATGGCTTGGCTCCTCAGTTCTTGGTTCAAAATGAAGGCGCGCTTTTTCTATATATGCAATACGGTCGGCCAAGGGCGCGTCGCTTTCTTTATCGTGGCTAATCCAAACAATGGCAGCTCCCGATTCTTTTGCCGCAAGCACTTCTCTTTGCAACAAAAG
>CAYJHG010000240.1:1737-3069 GCA_964369535.1 uncultured Desulfovibrionaceae bacterium | reverse complement strand
AAGGAAAATATATGGCAGCCATTTCAAGCAAACACTACATAGGCTATTTTTGTAAAATATTAGGCTTGTTACTCGTTGTAAGCCTCAGCCTTGGGGGTCTTACCTCTTGGAATTGGTTGCATCAAAATAATGAATTGCACCTTAACACTGTTATGAAATTACAAAATAGCACTACAGGCCAAGATGACATGGTATTGTTTGATCCGGCTCTTAAACTAGACATTTATGCTTATAAATTAAACAATTATGGCACACAAAAGCCCTTTGTGGTGAATATTGGCTCTTCACAAGTGCTGCCCATGCGAGCTCGATATTTTGCCCAATCTTTTTATAATATGGGGGGCACCGCCACTTCTTTGCAAGACTTACACCGCACCTTGCAGGCCATGTTGCGCTTGCACAAACCTAAAACCCTCTTGGTGGGTATTGACCCTCGCTGGTTTTTGCCCTCTTCTTCCAATACCACAAGAATGCATATGCGCAATTTAAGCATGCCCACTGCCCAAAGCCTTGGGGCGGCACCTTCTGATGTGTATATTTTTTCAGCGCCTTGGCAATGGCTTGTCGGCGGTACCATAGAAGTGAAAGATTTTTTCTCCCCCAAGGAAGGTGCTTTATATGCCAATGCACGTTATGGTAGCCTTGCCAAAAAATATAGCAGCGGTTTCACACCAGAAGGCGCCTTTGTGCCCACAGGCATAATCACAGCGCAAAAAGCTGCACCAGATGTGCAATTTGCCCAAAGCCACAAAGAATTGCACAATGGCAAAGGTATGTTTAGCCTTAATACCCAAGAACTGCCCGAACCTATGCTTGATTATTTAGCAGAAATAGCTTGCATGGTGCGCTCGCGCGGTATTGAGGCTATTTTTTACATACCCCCCATGGCTCCGGCGCTTTACACGGCCTTACAAGAACATTCGCCCAACTATAGCCATATATTTTCACTGCCCACAGCCTTGCGTCAACGCGGCATAGATGTCATGGATTTTAGCGACACACGCGCCTTAGAAGTGGATCCCACTTTGGCTCAGTGCGAATTTGTAGACGGCCTGCACGGCGGTGAAATTCTTTTTGCCAGAATGCTCTATGCCATGGGCAAAAATTATGTGTCCTTGCGCTCTGCCTTGCAACTAGAACTTTTAGAAGAACATATGCAAACATGGCAAGGTCATGCCATGGTGCCTGATGCGCGCATCACCTATTTAGTTGAAACAGACTTTTTGCAACTTTCTTGCCCCAAGAGGTAATCATGCGAATATATAATACAATTTTATTATTAATGCTTTTTTGCTTATCTGCACACAATTCCATAAGCTTTGCCGCCGTTTC
>CAYJHG010000240.1:0-1637 GCA_964369535.1 uncultured Desulfovibrionaceae bacterium | reverse complement strand
CCTTGGCACAAAAAGTAGCCGAAGAAGCGCGTAAAGAAGTGCAAGAAGAAGCCACAAAAGCCTTTAAAGATAAAGCATATGCCAAAGCCCAGCGCCTTTGGCTAGCTCTTGCCGGACAAAAAGATGCCGAAGCCATGTTGGGGCTTGGGCTTTTATTTGAACAGGGGCTTGGCACCAAGGTCAATTATAAAGAAGCCCTTGGTTGGTATAGACAAGCGGCAGATGCAGGGCAATTGGAAGCCATGTATCGCCTTGGGCGTATGCTTAAAGAAGGCCGCGGCACAAGTGCTCACGCAGATACGGCAGCCGTATGGTTTCGCCGTGCGGCAGAAGGTGGTCACGCAGCCGCGCAACATGAATTAGGGCTTTTGTACCAAGAGGGCAAAGGCCTTGTGCAAAATACCAGCGAAGCCGCCGCTTGGTTCAGTCGCGCCGCTGCTCAAAATCATGTGGAAGCCTTAGCCATGCTAGGGCATCTTTACGCCATAGGCCAAGGTGTTACCAAAAATATTTCTCGTGCCACTTTACTTTTATATGGCGCTGCCATGCGTGGGCATGAAGGGGCCACAGCAGAGTTGCTGACTTTGGCCAAAGAAAAATACAAGCAGAACTTACCCCAAGTAACCCTTTTTGGCACAGAATTGAGTGCCGAAAAAGGAGTGCAGCGCGCGCCCATGCGTTCTGCACTATCTCTTGCCGGACTAAAAATCCAACGTGAAGACCAAAGCTATATTTGCGATGTTTATGACTTACAAAACAATGTTCCTGGCGCCACCCACATGGCGGCTTGCTATAATCCGCATGCGCCCAAGGTAGCACAACAGGAACTTGGCTTTTTAAAAATCGACTATCCCGTTAAAGACGCTGCCGCGGCGAAGAACATACAAAATATGGTTGAACAGCGCTTTGGCCCCCCCTCTGCCGGTGAAAACAATACGGGCTTTTTATGGAACTTAGGCCATGTGATTGTAGCAACACAATACGTGCCTGAAGCCAAGCAAGTGGGGCTTATGTATATTTTGCCAAGGGTTTATCATCAAACTGTTTTACCATAAGCTAGCATAATTTGAACGTGCTCGAGTCAATGTGCTGACATTGTATAGCTTTTTTTGTTTGACAATACATATAAAAAATATATCTTTTTTGTATGAAATTTGAGTATGACCCACAAAAAAGCAAAATCAATAAAAGCAAACATGGTATAGACTTTGAGGAAGCTTAAGAGCTTTGGAAAGATGAAAACATGCTTGTATTTGTTGCGCATACAGAGCACGAAGCGCGTTTTTTACACATTGGCATGATAAATGGTAAAGTGTGGTCTGCTATTACAACAAATAGAAATGAGGTTACAAGAGTTATTTCCGTAAGGCGTTCGCGTAAAAATGAGGTTTTAGCATATGAAAACAGGTAATACCCCAGAGTATAAGAATGTTACGGCTGAGGAGTTCGACAATATTTTTCATGAAGGTGGCGATGTTATGCCCTATGTGGACTTGGCTTCAGGTACACGCCCAAATAAAGTAAAGCGTGTAAATGTTGATTATCCCATATGGCTTGTGACTGCCCTTGATAAAGAAGCTGAAAGGCGAGGCATTACAAGACAATCTCTTATTAAGACATGGCTTGTTGATAAATTG
>CAYJHG010000239.1:0-3070 GCA_964369535.1 uncultured Desulfovibrionaceae bacterium | reverse complement strand
CATCAGGACGAGCTTTTATGAGTTTTCTTGCTACGGCGACGATGTCATCACGATATTCGGTTATGCATCTGGTAACACGTTTTTCATAGCTAAAAGTGTCCTCAAAGCATTGCAAACGTTTTTTTATTAAGTGATTAAGTTCATCTACGGCCGTAAAAGAAGCTTCTGTTTCATTTACTTCAGAAAACAGGTGAAATATATCCCTGTCTGAATCTAAGTACACAGTCCCAGCAGGGCTTATTGCAGGGGATAAAAGTAAGAATATATTAAGGAATATAATCCAAAAATATTTATTCATAAAATTTCCTCAAACATATTGATTTATATTGAAAATTTTTCATATATAAAAAAATTTTTGCACAAAATAATATGTCGTAACATCTACAAAGTTAATTTTTTAATTATTACCGACTTGTACATTCTTGTATATAAGATGTCAAGTGTATAGGATTTTAGCCTATTCTTGAAATGCAATTCTAATGAGTAGAGACGGGCAGAAATTTTTGTTTTATATTTGTTAGCATCAATTACCTAGCTAAAAAGTTCTTTCATGTAGGTGAAAGTTCTTTCATAAATGGATAAAAGCTTTTCGTAGCGTATGGTTTTGCCCTGTAATAAACGTTTTTCAAGGCGATTAGCCTCTATCCAAAGCATGGGTAAGGAAACTGTATTGGCAGAGTTTTTTATGGAGCGAACAAGCCTTAGGTGGTCTTCTGGGTCCTCGCTTTTTTGGATAACATCAAGCCTTTCTAATTGTGAAGGGTAAAAGCGAATCCACATGGAGCATATGGAGTGCAATAATTTTCTGTCACCTTTAGACTTTGCTAGGGCTTTGTGTGAGTCAAAGTATTTTGCTGTGCGTTCATCTATAGTTGTTTCATCAAATATATTATCACCTTGAAATATTTTGTTTTTATGCGTAAATAATGCTAGCTTTGTGAGCTTCATAATGAGAAATGGATCACGAGGCACATGGTCAACGCTTGATATATTAAAGAAACGCAAGGCCTCCATATCCGTTTTTATTATCTCATCTGCAATTAATATAATGGCAATGGGGGGATTTTCTGGATGTGTTTGCTCTACATAACGAATTCTAGTGGCAGCATAAACTATATCAACATCTGCAAGCTTACGTAAGAAAATAGCTGAAAAGCCGTGTTTTGCTTTATCTAACAAAGGAAAGCAATCAGCCGCTTTGCGAATGTGCGTAATGTTAAACTTTTCTTTTTTCCAAATGTCATAATGCTCTTGTTCTATGGAATCAATGTCAGAATTAGCAATAATGATAGATATTTCCTTACCCAGCGGAGGAAGGTTAGCTAAAGTAGCTTGCTTTAGTGCAAGTGGTGTTTGTGGCGGTTGCAATTCTGCCAACATTTCCTCAGGAGTTTGTGCAAGGCTTGGTTGCTTCTTGCTATGTATTGATGGGGTCGTAAAGCTTTCTTCTACTAGCTTCATTTGCACAGTAGCCTTAAAGCAAGCACCTTCTCTACTATTTCTAACAAGGCTTACGCCACCGTTTAGGAGCATTGCAATTTCATTGATAGGTGTTAGGCTAATTACAGGACGGCTATTAAGCTTTTTAGTGTTAAATGCTACTTTTGCAAAACTTTCCAGAAGGTGCTGTTTATCCGTTACCACATAGCCCATGCTTGTATCTTCTACATGCATGGTTAAGTGCAAGGGTAAATGGTTTAAATCCTTAGCATTAAACCTTGAAGACATTTGAGTGGTAGCACTGACTCGTATATTAATACTACCCTTAGCAGTATATAGTACGGAATTTTTAATTAATCTTACCAATATTTGGCGTAAATGGTAGGAATTACCAAGTAAATGCGTTGGCACGGAATTGTCTATGTTTAAGGTAAAAGCAATATTTTTATCTACGCATTGAGCGTGAAACATCTGCATGCAACTATCAAAAAAATCCTCAACATGAAAAACTTCTTCTTGCGGGCGTAATACTACACTGTCAGCTTGAACCTTAAAGGAGGTATCAAGCAAGTTTTTATTAATATTTTGTAAGGAGTTTACAAGGCTATCTCTTTTAGAGCTATCAAAGTTACCCTGTTTAAGCTCGGTTAATATATGCCCAACACTACCAAGAACAAGCTCAATTTCTTGACTCATATTAGTAGTCATTTGTTGTGAAAGCTGTATTTTTTCAATCTGTCGTCTATCTCTACGTATCATATAAATCGCAAGTATATAGAATACGAGCATGACTATAAAGCTAAGTGCAATGGTCATCAATATTACGGTATTTGATTGCAATCTAGCGGTGTGAATAAATTCATCAGGATCTGTATCTATAACAATTCCGCCAATAAAATCACCCTCAGTTATGTTAGTGTGGCAAGTGAGACATGATTTTGTTGCAACAACTGGGCGTACATAATAATATTTATTTGTACTTTCATTAAATTCAAAAAAATCCCGATTGTTTGATTCTAAAGCAGTTATTAAAGCAATATTATCTGCATTACTAGCTTGGTGTACTGGATTTATGGGAGTATTGCTTATAAAACGAATTGTTACACCGTCACTAATTTGATTTTTAAGGCGTGCTACAAGGGCAATGGGTAAGGGGGTCGTAAACATACGCCCATCACTAGCAGTTAGAGTAGAGTCTTTAGTTGGATTTTTAATTTCGCTTGTGGCTAAAGGGACAAAAACTTCTTTTTTTTCCTCAAACCAATTAAGTAGCCCTTGAATTTGTTCGGCAGTGTGTCTAGCGTGGTTGTGTATTTCTGTAACAAAAACACTATCGTGTTGTGCTACTTCTTTGTAGGTAATACCAAGAATAATCACCCAAATTATTACAAACGTTGTGATCATAATCAAGTATTTTTTAGTAAATTTATTCATAAGCCTCGCAAAATTTAAGCACTTGCTTTTGTGTGAAATTTAGTCGAATAATTATAGGTATTTATGTTTTTGGAGCACAGGTGTAGTCGGGATGGAATTTATTTTTGAAATAAATTTTAGCAAACATAATTTCTATTGACTAGCTCTATATATTCATACTAGTTTGATGTCAACACAGTATAATTCTTATTAAAAT
>CAYJHG010000238.1:0-3076 GCA_964369535.1 uncultured Desulfovibrionaceae bacterium | reverse complement strand
CTTTTTGTGGCTTTACAAAACAAGAATGCAAGAGCAAAGTGCTTTCCACATGGCGTCGGGCGCGCAGATTATGCGCCAAACCAAGGCAGGCAGGATGAAATACATGCACGCATAATTGCTGTATTTTTCTGAGTTTCCAATGCAAAAGTAGACTTGAAAAAAAACCGAGCTTTTTTTCTTTGCCCTTAAGCTTACCCAAAGAAATCACATGCAAACCCTGCTCACGGGCTTTTTCTGCTAAGGGAGCGTCTTCTGGACAAGCTATATATACGGGGATACCAACAAGATACAAACCTTCGGCAGCGGCAAGGACTTCTTCTTGCACAGGCCCAAAATTTGCCGAAACGTCCAAAAACACGGCAGCCAAAGAAGGAGCAGTCTCCTCTGCGGCAGGCAGAGTATCAGAAGTTTTTTCGGGGTCTTCTTGTTTAGGCGGCACAAGAACAGACGAAACGGCCTCTGGTGCAGCATCTTCTTCTTGTTTAGGGTGCGTCTGTGTGCATTTTTCGTCCACTAAAAGGCGTCTCCCTCATCCCACAATTTTTGTAAAAGACTTTGGCGTATATGCGTAGCCACAGTGCCCATGTCAGCTATGGCACGGCCTTCATAATGGCTTATGCCAACACATATGGGCGAAGAACCAAAAAGCAAAACTTCCTTGGCCTCCCAGATATCTTCTTCGCTAATGTCTTTAAAAGCCGTTGGCATAAAATCTTTGGCGCACTCCAAGGCTGCCAAAAGCGTAGTCCCAGGCAAAGCATGTTCAAAAGGAGGGCAAGCCAAAAGACCTTCCTTGGTGACAATGCCCACATTGGCCACAGCAGATTCTGCCAAATGTCCCTTTTCCGTAAAAGAAAAAGCCACATCCACGCCACGAAGGCGCGCTTCTTCGGCCATGAGAACATTGGGCAAATAGTTGGCATTTTTTAATTTTGCCAAATATGCCTGCTTGGCGGGAATTTTTGAGCGGCAAGCCGTTAAGCCTTTTTTATACCAAGCATCCGGCGGTATGGGGCTTTGAATGGCCACCACATACAAACTAGCTGTCGGACATTCAGCAGGAGAGATACCAAAACCACCAGGACCACGGCCTATGAGTATGCGTATGGCGCCGTCTTCGCAGCCACCGGCAGTGGCCACAGCTAAAATTATTTCGCGTATTTCTTCCCAAGAACAAGGCGGTTCTATGCCAAGCCCTTGTGCTGAATTTTGCATCCTCTCCATATGGGCACCCAACTGAAACATACGCCCCATACGGTAAGAAATACTTTCAAAAACTCCATCACCCCTATGGCAAAGGTGGTCGTCTAACGGAGCCAAGAGCAGGCGCGCATCCTTACAAATGGCGCCTACTCTGTGCTCATAAAAAGCAAGAATTTTTTCAGATCCCGGGCGCGGCACAGAAAGCAGACGCGCCAAATAGGTTTCAAAATCCAAAGCTTGCATGTATTATCTACCTATTTTTGCAGAAAAACCGAGCGGTCTTTCACACCAAGTAAATCACGCTCTACCAACACTTCTGCAATTTGCACAGCATTGAGTGCTGCACCTTTACGAATATTATCAGAAACAATCCACATATTTAAACCATTGGCTATGGTTTCGTCTTCGCGAATACGCCCCACAAAGGTTGCGTCTTCTCCGGCGGCGTCAATGGGCATGGGATACATTTTTTCTTGCGGATTATCATATACTTGCACACCAGGAGCTTGCGCTAAAATGGCACGAGCTTCTTTGGCAGACAATTTCTTTTCTGTTTCTATGTTCACAGACTCAGAATGCCCATAAAATACAGGAACGCGCACACAAGTGGCTGTCACTTTTATATCAGCATCTTCCATGATTTTAACAGTTTCAAGAACCATCTTCATTTCTTCCTTGGTATAATCATTTTCAAGGAAAACATCTATTTGTGGTAAGCAGTTAAAGGCTATGCGGTGTGGATACACTTCCACATCAGGCTCTTGCATATTAAACATTTGGCGAACTTGCTTTTCAAGCTCGGCTATGGCCTTTTGACCTGTGCCGGAAACGGCCTGATATGTGGAAACAATAACGCGCTGAATTTTAGCCACGTCATGCAAAGGCTTTAAGGCCACAACCATCTGAATGGTAGAGCAATTAGGATTTGCAATAATTCCATTGTGTTCTGCAATGGCGTGGGCATTCACTTCTGGCACCACCAAGGGACAACGCGCATCCATGCGCCAAGCAGAAGAATTGTCTATAACCACACAGCCTGCCGCGGCCGCATGAGGGGCAAACTTTTCTGAAGTTCCACCACCGGCAGAAAATATAGCAATATCAAAACCTTCAAAAACATCTTCTTTAAGTTCGCGCACCACAAGCTCACCCTCGCCATAGCTTACTTTTTTGCCGGCAGAACGGGCAGAAGCAAATGGCACAATTTCGTCGGCGGGAAATTGCTTCTCGTGTAAAATCTTAAGCATTTCTTGCCCAACGGCACCTGTGGCACCCACAACCGCCACACGCAAAGTCTTTGACATGATTTTCTCCTTATACTGCGCTGACTAAAATATATGGAACAGGTCATATAAAACCCGTTAATCGGCGCGACACAAGCTTATACACGCATTTATTCAAAAAGTATACACAGAATGTAGAAGCTGCCGCACAAGCCCCTTATCTGCTTCTAAAAAAGGTACATCTAAGCCTTCTTTGGGTAAAAGCCAAGCAACAGTCTGTCCTTCTTGGCCTTGGGGTTCACCTGAAAAAATACACACATGAAAAAAATGCACTCTAACCTTACGTTCTGGATATTCATGCACAACACTTTTCCAATACTGGGGATTTTCAATTCTTATGCCCAATTCTTCATGCAATTCACGTGCAAGAGCTTGCTCCAAGCTTTCCTCGGCCTCAACCTTACCGCCGGGAAATTCCCAAAAACCAGCATGTTTGGCATGCGCTGGTCTTTGTGCAGCAAGATATTGCCCTTGGCGCCACAAAATACCTGCCACCACTTCCACAACTTGTGTGGCGCATGCTTCTGTTTTCAAAGGTTATTCCCCACCAATGGCTTGGCGTCTTTCTTCAAAAATTGCCAATTGCTCTT
>CAYJHG010000237.1:0-3086 GCA_964369535.1 uncultured Desulfovibrionaceae bacterium | reverse complement strand
TTGGCATGTAATTTTTGTATGTCCACAATGTGTACTGTGTTTTTTTCTAAAGTTATGGCACCGCATTCTACAAGCAAGGAGAGTTGGCGCGAAACGGTTTCTCGTGCCAGGCCCAATAAATTTGCCAAATCATTTCGCGAAATAGCCAAATGTACGCAGTGTTGGTTGTTTTCAAGGGCAATTCGATGGAGAATATAGCCGACCACGCGCGTGATGGCATTGCGCTCGCCCTGAGCAGCAATTTTGTGCATAAGCATGCGCTGACGAGCTGCAAGAATAGACAGTAAGCGTGCGCTAAGTAAGGGAATTTCTAGCGCTAATCTATGGCAATCTTCAGTGGATAAAAAAAGAGTTTGCACTTTTTTCATGGCCACAGCTGTGGCAGGATAAGAATTTTTCTGAAAAACGGCCCCTTCCCCCACCGTATATCCGGGGCGTACAAGAAAAAGCATGACTTCTTTTCCGTCTAGGGTGTTGCGTATAACCTTAACATGGCCTTCAAGCACAATATACAAGCCAAAAGCTTTTTGCCCTTCTTCAAACAAACAGCTATTGGCCTTAAACTCTTTTTTTTGCAAACACGCAAATAAACTCTCGCAATCTTGAGGCGATAAGTCTTTTAAGAGGGAGGTATTTTGTAATTGTGCAAAATAATCTTTCATAATTTTGTTCAATTTTTTACTGTGCAGCAGAAAAAACCCTGCTGCACAGTGTGACATATTTTATTTTTTTTGTAAAAACTTGCTAAGGTCCTCTTCAGCAGTCGCAATAGGTTGAATGTTCCATGTATCCACAAGCACTTGCAAAACATCCGGCGAAATAAATGACGGCAAAGATGGTCCAAGGTGTATATTTTTTATACCAAGAGCCAATAGTGTGAGCAAAACAGACACGGCTTTTTGTTCATACCAAGATAAAATCAAGGACAAAGGTAAATCATTTACCGAACAGTCCAAGGCCTCAGCCAGAGCCAGAGCCACCTGCACAGCAGCATAAGCGTCATTGCATTGGCCAACATCAAGCAAACGTGGAAAAGGCCCAAGGGTGCCTAAGTCCTTATCAAAAAAGCGGAATTTACCGCAAGCAAGGGTTAAGATAAGCGTGTCTTTGGGGCTTTTTTCCACAAATTCCGTATAATAATTGCGCCCTGGTTTAGCACCGTCACAGCCACCTACAAGGAAAATATGCCGTAAAGCGCCGCTTTTTACCGCATCAAGCACGGCCGGCGCCGCATCAATCAGCGTTTTACGCCCAAAGCCCACAGTAACGTGTCCTTTGTTTGCATCTTCGGTAAAACCCTCCATGCTTAGGGCTTTTTCTATAAGCTTAGAAAAATCCCCCTGCGGACAATGCTCCACATTAGGATAACCTACAGCTCCGGTGGTAAAGATTTTATCCCCATGAGTGCCGGGGTTTTGAATGCAATTGGTGGTAAAAAGCACTGCACCGGGAAAATCTGCCATTTCCTTGCTTTGATTTTGCCAAGCTGTGCCAAAGTGCCCCGCGAAGTGAGCAAAGGCTTTAAGTTTGGGATAGCCATGGGCTGGCAGCATTTCGCCGTGAGTGTAAATAAATATGCCTTTGCCTTCGGTTTGTTGTAATAAATGGTACAAATCGAGCAAATCATGCCCGGAAATCACAATGGCCTTACCTTTTTTATGGCCAAGGGGCACTTGTGTGGGTTCAGGATGCCCAAAATGTTCTGTATTGCCTTTTTCCAAAATTTCCATAGCTCGCAAATTGGCATGACCGCATTCCATGACAAGATTTATCCAATCTTGCAAAGAGCGCTCCTCCACATGGCCTTGCTTGTCGGGCAAGCCTGCCACCAAGGCTTTTTTTATAAAGGCATAGACGCTTGCATCATGCTGTCCTAAGAGTGCGGCATGGTCGGCATAAGCTGCCACGCCCTTGGTACCATAAAGCACTATTTGCATGAGCGAATTCACATTCACGTCTTTGGACATGGTGTTCACAGACCAGGCATTCTTTTGCACATCATTCATTGCCTTTTCGATGGCTTCAGTGGTGAATTGTGGCGTACAGCCCATTTTTTCAGCAATTTTTTTGCGAACGATAATACATTCTTCAAGACAGCTTTGCAAAGCTGTGTCATCAAAATTCACATTGGTCAGCGTTTTAAAAAGTGTTTTGGCTATGAAGGTGTCTACCTGAATATCAGTCAGTCCTTTGTCTTCTGCTTTCAAACTTGTTTGCGACAAAAGGCGCAAAGCATAGATTAATTCGTCTTGAATTTGAGCTGTAGTAGGCTTTTTTCCGCACACGCCTATTTTTTCACAGGCTGTTTCCTTAGCTCTTTGTTCACATTGGTTACAGTACATATAAAAACTCCTTATTTTTTTCCTGTAAAATATCATAAAATGAGAGGAAAAGTAGGCTCTTTCCGTACAAAATTGCAATACACGGAAAAAAAATAAAAGTTGGTGACGTGTGTCACAAAAAAAAGAAATAATTCTGTAACGCTTTGTGATGCTAATCACAGTATTTTATTTGCATATGAGATATGCGGTGTAAATTGCTTCATATATTATGGATGATGGTATGTGAGGCTAAAGGAGCAGAGCTTTCGATTTTATAAAAAGGAGGAAAGATGAAGCATGTAAATCGCGTAACACTTTTAATCTTATTGGTAGGTATTGTTATTGGTGCCAGTGCATTAGCCGCCTCGCAATACGCTATTGAGCGTACAAACGAGCGAGCCTTTTGCGCTTCTTGCCATGTGATGCTTCCTGCATCTGTATCCAACAAAACATCTCTTCATGCGGATTTAGCTTGTAATGATTGCCATTTGCCGCACGATTCGGTGGTAAATTATCTTTTCACGAAGGCAAAACTTGGTGCCACCGATATTTATCTTAATGTTACAGGCAAATACGATCTTCCCACCATGTCAACGCCGGATATGAAAGCCATCATTCAAGCAAATTGTATCCGTTGTCACACAATGACCAACAAAAATGTTGCCGTGATGATGGCTAAGGACTCTTGTGTGTCATGTCATCGAAATGTGCCGCATCAGAGAATGAAACCTATAGATGTAAGGATGGTAGGCTATGAATAAAATG
>CAYJHG010000236.1:0-3103 GCA_964369535.1 uncultured Desulfovibrionaceae bacterium | reverse complement strand
TTGCAAGCAGATGTGATTATTGCTGTGCCTGTGGCCAAAAGCCATGGCAGTGCCGGCGTATCTTTGTCGCTAAAAGGGCAAATGGGGCTTATTTTTGACAGATATATCATGCATTCGCGCTATGATTTGGCTGAATCCATTGTGGACTTAAACCTTCGTGTGAAGCCGCATTTATCGATTATTGACGCAACACGCGTACTCACCACCAATGGCCCCAGTGGTCCCGGCAAAGTTATTAAACCAAGCGAAGTCATTGCTTCGGCAGATCCTGTGGCGGCGGATGCCACAGCCATTGCCCGCTATGTGTGGTATGGGCAAAAAATTCAGCCGCGCCAGGTGGGTCATGTGCGACTTGCCCATGAACGTGGCCTTGGGCGCATGGATATAGCAAACCTACGCTCCATTGAACTTGCTTTGTAAAAAAAATAACAAGCATTGCCCTGCTCTTTACTTAGCTGATAATATGAAATTACAACGCATTATTCAAAGTTTGACACTTTTGCTCTTTGTGTACTTATTGTGGCAAACGGCTTTTCCCCTTTCGCCTTTACTGGCAAGCTTCATACCGCCAGATCTATTCTTGCGTTTAGATCCCTTGGTGGTAACGCTTGTGCCTCTTGGAATTAAGGATTTTGTGGCACCCTTGGCTTTGGGCTTTGTGGTGCTTTTTTTGACACTCTTGATGGGGCGTGTTTTTTGCGGTTATGTGTGCCCCATGGGCACAAGTCTTGACGCTTCACGCCACATACTCCCTTGGCAATTGTATGTCAGCGCTTCCATGCCCAAAAATTTGCCCCAAATGAAAATGGTACTTTTGGCTTTGCTTGCCGTGTCAGCTTTATGGGGAGTAAGTCACATCTTTTGGGCCTCGCCCATGGCGCTCATCACCCGTTTTTATGCTTTGCTCATCCATCCTTTTGTGCTTTTGCTTGGCAATTTTGGCATAAATATTTTGCGTCCCCTATTAGAAGGGACAGCAGGGCAGAATATTTCCTTTTTGGCATATACTCAGATAAGTCCCCGTGTTTTCCATTCCGTATATTTTATCATGGCATTTTTTGGGATATTATTTGTCTTAGAAAGATTATTCCCGCGTTTTTGGTGCCGCTATGGGTGTCCGGCGGGCGCTATTTTGGCGCTGCTATCTTGGCGTCCTTGGTGGCGACGGCGGGTGCAAGGCTGTGTTCATTGCGGCCAGTGCGAAAAAAAATGCCCCACGGCGGCCATATTGCCCGGAGGAGACAGAACCAAACATGCAGAATGTATAACTTGCCGCACTTGTGTGCATATATGCCCTGTAGAGGCTGTTTCTTTTGGCATATGCGAAAAAGAGCCCACGCCATCGCAGCGTAAAGGTGCCATGGCAAGTTCGCAAGGCCCCTATATTCCCTCACGACGTGCTTTTGTATGGTCCACTGTGGGCGGTTCCACTTTGGCAGCCTTGGGCTATATGAATGCGGCATCTTTTTTACCTAATCATGCAAAGGCTTCGCTAAAACAAGCTGGCTTTGTCCGTGCGCCTGGAACACGACCTGAAGCAGATTTTTTACAAAGATGCTTGCGCTGTGGGCAATGCATGAAGGCTTGCCCCACCAATGGTTTACAACCTGCTTGGCTTGAAGGAGGCTTGGAAGGCATTTTCAGCCCTGTATTACAAGCGCGCATTGGCGGCTGCGAACCAGAATGCAATGTTTGCGGACAAGTATGCCCTACCGAAGCCATTTTACCTTTACCTATGGAAGAAAAAAGGCAAGCCAAAATGGGCACGGCTGTGGTGTATCCTGAATTATGCTTGGCTTGGGCTGAAAATCGCAGCTGTGTGGTGTGCCAAGAAGTATGCCCTTATGGCGCCGTGCAGGTTGTGCCGCATAAGGACAGCAGCACGCCAGTACCCATAGTAACGGCAAGAAAATGCTACGGCTGTGGTTTTTGTGAAAAGCACTGCCCTGTGCGTATCCCTGCCATTGCTGTGCAACCATTAAATGCTTTACGTTTAAATACAATAGAATACGTCAAAGCAGCACAGGCAGCAGGGCTAGATTTAGTGCCAGTGGCTTTACGCCCCACAGAAGAAACCTTGCCTGATGTATTACCAAAGGGCACTTTGCCGCCAGGTTTTTCAGAATAGCAACTTAATAAGGGCGTATTTTTCTAATACTCTTGCTACTCTGCACAGTCCGGACACAAACCCCGATAGCTTATTTGGGTATGCAATATTTCGCAATTTTTAAGGATTTTTGGCACTGCGATTTTTGTAGCACTGTCATGCGCAAAGATAACGCGTTTACATCGTTGGCAAACAAAGCGTATATACTTTTGCGATGATGCTTGCACATAACGAGCGCTGCCATCATCTAATCTAATAGAATCAAATAACTTTGCTTCGCACAACAATTTCATGGCGCGGTACATGGTTGAGAGTGCAACCTTAACCCCATCTTCTCTAGCCCTTTGATGCAGCTCAATTACTGTGAACTCATCTGCTATGGTAAAAAGATAGTCATATAGATACTTTCGACTCTCCGATATTGTAAGTTTTTGACTCTTTAAGTATTTTTGAAGCTTTTCCCATTTAATTTTATCACTTGAATTTTGTTTCATATGCCCCTCCGACAAATCAACGTACTGTTATCATATTTTTTTTACATTCAAGGCAAACAAGAATTACCACCCAAAACAGGGTTAGCATCTGAGCATGTTTGGGAAAATTTGAATATCATTTAATTCCCATCAAAATGTTATGCTAATTCCTGCCATAAAGCAAATTAAAGGCTCCTGCAACGTTCATTATGCAGAGTTTTTTTTGCAGAAATGTTTACATTTTGTGCATTTGATTCATATCATATGCATAAAAAAATCAGCACCTATTATGATGCTGATTTTTTTATAGTTTATAATATTGATTACGTTTAACGGATTTTCTTATCCCCTTCCCACACAAGCTGTGCTTCGGGTAAAGGTTTTAGAATTTTCAACCACTTATGAGAATTTAAGTATTCAGGATCTTGTTGCAATTTTCTGGACATTTCCAAAATAGGCGGCACAAGGGTTTTAACATCTTGTGAAAGCTCTGGCGCAATACTGAACTCTGAAGCCTTCATGG
>CAYJHG010000235.1:0-3106 GCA_964369535.1 uncultured Desulfovibrionaceae bacterium | reverse complement strand
TGCGCCGAAAGCAAGTTTCGGCTGGATTTTCGCTTGCTCCGCTGCGCGGCTACACTACAGTGGAAATAAGTGATGGGCCCTTCACCTCTTCATACAAGCTCCTTTGCATCTCGCCCGATAAGATAACGCTTGGTCGCATTCATGCGACACAAGCTATCGCAAGCAAAGTCTGCGCCGAAAGCAAGTTTCGGCTGGATTTTCGCTTGCTCCGCTGCGCGGCTACACCACAGTGGAAATAAGCGATGGACCCTTCACCTCTTCATACAAGCTTTTCTGCATTTCGTCATAGGTACGGATAACAGCGGCATTGGCTTCAAAAGAGTTTTGGGCAGTGATTTGCTGGGTAAATTCGCGAGAAAGCTCCACAGTATTATTAATAATACCCGGAGGAGTGTCTTGCAATGGGCTTTGCCCTGGCAAAGGCAAGCTTGGGTTTGCTTCCATGCTTTGCGTGGGCACAGGATCTTTTACCTGCACTTCCACCTGACCCGTTGCGCTCGAACCATAATTAAAACCTACGCTAGCAAAATCATCGGTGCTTACGTTGGCCACATTATGCGCGCTTATGTGCATGCCATCAGCAAAGGCATTCATGGCAGAAAGATTGTTATTAATTTCCATAGTTTTCTCGATGATACTTACAATACATTCTTTATGTGTAACATATATGCACCATTCAGTAAAAAAGCAAGTTTTTGTGCTAAGGCAACTTTTCCAATATAAGCAGTAACATTACATTTAAAAATAATTGTACAGAGCTTTTAGTATAAAGAATGGATAAATTTTTCAAGGACAGCTACATTTTGTCTGTTTAGAGTGCTAAAGCTCACCCCAAGGCGTACTTTAGAAACCGAAGACTCAGCCCTAACCACAACACCATCCACAGGCAAGGTATCATTTTGCGTCCAAGCTTCAATAAATAGGGCTTGATCTTTTTCTACTTTGCGCAAACGCGTTCCATGCACACCGCTAAAAGTAATACGACAACCCGTGCTTGAAACATTTTCAATAACGCCAAAATAACGCTGGTTATCTATGTCCACGGCTGTAGGCACAAGACATTCCACGCGCTTGCTCCCACGGATTTCATACAATTTAAAATGGGCAGGATAAGCGCAAAAAGCCAAAAACTGGCGGGTTAGGGCAATGTCAATGGCACTGGTAAAAGCCACGGTATATCCGCTGGTTTTAAACAATGCCGCAAAAACAGTATCCTTGAGTAAGTATTGATTAATTCCTGAAAGAGTAGGAAATTTTAACAAAAGAAAAGCATCTTCATCATAGCCTAAAACGCGTGTTTCTATTTTGATATTTTTCTTAAACATGCACGTTATACTCGTGCCAAGGGGAATTTCTAAGCTTCTAACAGCCGTAAACTTTTGCGGCACATTTGCGGCCTCTGTGGTCTGCCCCGAATTTGGTGTAATTTCATTAGACATACATGATGCTCTCTATGAGTATACATTTAAAAAAATATTTATTTTATATAATAGACTCAGAAAGACATTTTGGCAAGAGCAATGACATTTTACGATTCCTGCAAATTCATTGTGCAAAGCCTTTTGGAGTATCAGCCTAAGCCATTGCAACCCAAAATCAAAAAAAGCAGAACCTTGCTTCGACGTTAAGCAACTGATTTATTAAGACTCTTGCCCAGCTCAAAGAATTTTTTAAGAAACATACAATGTATTATAAAAATACAAAAATAACATTAGAAAAATTGTGCAGGGCGCATATTTTTTGTTAAATCAAGCCTGCTTTATGGCATAAATCCATATATATGGCTTCATGTTTACGCGCAGCGCCTGCCAATGAATAGTTTTGGCAAACATGCCGTCGCCCCGCTTCGCCCATATTATGAGCTAAGTCATCATCTTGTAATACTTGCAAGAGAGCTTCAGCCAAGTCTTGAGGATTGCTTGGTTTTATAAGCAAGCCTTGCTCTTTATGCCCCACCATGTCAGGAATACCGGCCACAGCCGTGGCCACAATGGGCAAAGCACAAGCCATAGCTTCTAAAAGCACATTGGGTGTTCCCTCAGAAATGGAAGAAAGCACAAAAACTCGCGCAGCCTGCATATGTTCGCGCACGTTACCGCTTGAGCCGTGGAAAATAACATTATTTTGTATAGTTAATTCATTCGTCAATTTTTGCGTGGCCTGCTTTAAGGGGCCATCGCCCACCAAGTGCAACTTGGCCTTGGGCTCTTTTTGCAAAACTAGGGCAAAGGCTTTAAGCAAAGTCGCATGATCTTTTTCCGGCACCATGCGCCCCACGGTAAGGATTTCTAAGTCGTTAACTCTTTGTTTGGGCGGTGAAAAAAACTCTACATTCACCCCATTGGGAATGCAATGCACCTGGGCTGCACGCACACCCAATTCTTCCAAGGCATATTTTATGGATTTAGCATCGCAAATGTGGGCATGTGCTAAAGACCATAAAAAACGCTCGTGCTGCTTAAGCACATTGCCTTGCCCTTTACACCCGGCGACAATGACAGGTGTTTTAAAAATTTTACCGAAAATCCGTCCCCACATATTGGGATAAACCGTACCCAAATGTATGAGCTTTGGCCGTGTTTTACGCCACTCTTTATACAAAGCATATGCTGCCAAAAATGGACGCAACTTAACATCATTACGCAAAATTTTTACCGGGATATCATAACCTTCCACCATGGAAAGTAATTGTTCACCGCCGCGCACAGTCCAAATTTCTGGGCAGAATAATTGCCTGTCCATATGGCGAGCCAATTCTAAAGTTTGCTTTTGCGTACCGCCAAAATTGATTTCTTCCAGCAAAAAAACCAAGGGAAGGGGTTGCTTGTGCGCTTTTTCCATAAAAATTTCCTATTTAGATAACGCTTGGTGCTACGTCCTGTAGCACACAAGCTATCGCAAGCGTCGTCTACGCTGGAAGCAAGTTCCAGCTTGCCTTTGGCTTGCTCCCCTGCGGGGCTAGCCCACGTCCTGTGGGCAATTTTAGATAACGCTTGGTGCTACGTCCTGTAGCACACAAGCTATCGCAAGCGTCGTCTACGCTGGAAGCAAGTTCCAGCTTGCCTTTGGCTTGCTCCCCTGCGGGGCTAGCCCACGTCCTGTGGGC
>CAYJHG010000234.1:0-3112 GCA_964369535.1 uncultured Desulfovibrionaceae bacterium | reverse complement strand
ATCTTGGGATGAAGCAGGTTATATTGTGCCATTTCTTGTGGATTATAAGGATGGAAGCCCTATGCTTGCTCGCGAGCTCTTGTCATTTACTTCTGAAGGTCATGCAGTGTTTGGTGGCACAATGCCAGAAGGCGGTTCCATATATTTAGGTTTGCAATCATCAGAAGGCATAGTGCGCAGCGCTCAGAAAGTTATTACATCTATACAAGAAAAATCAGATAATCTTTTGGGTGTGTTGGTAGTGAGTTGCGTTGGACGCGCATTGCTTTTAGGGACAAATCCTTTAATTGAAGCAGAAAATGCTGTGGATACGCTTGATACAGCTCTACCGTATATGCAATTGTATGCCAGAGGTGAAATTTGCCCAACAATGATACCGAGTGGAGATTTGCAAAATAGATTTCATAACTTTTCGTTCACAGTGTGTATGTTTGAAAAAAATTAAGGGTTTGGCCAATACTAATGAAAGATGAACTTGAAAAATTACGCAAAGAAAACAAGCGCCTTATACGTCAAAACGCCGCTTTTGTCGAAATGATTGAACGGGCAAAATTGGCAGCTGCCTCAGAACAAAACATTGCCAAGGCTTTGCTTCAAGAAAGAGAAAAGCAAGACATGTATTTGAACTTGCTTTTAACGTATGCCTCAGAAATATTGCTTGTATTTGATGAGCATGCAAAGCTCATATATTGTACGCGGAAATTTTTGCAGCAGGTCAACATAGGGCATATGGACAGTCTGGTGGGCAAGGATTTTATAGAGATTTTCAATTTATTTTTAGGGCATAATGATGAATCTCTTTTACAAAAATCATTTGAAAAATGCTTGCAACTTGGTGAACAGCTTAATCTACATAAAACCATGCTGCACAAAGACTCCACCATTCATTATGATGTGAATTTTGTTCCATTGCGCAATGTACATCAAGAAAATCAAGGCATTATTGTTACACTTTATAATATGACAAAGCTTGTGAGGGCTAAAGAAGAAGCAGAGCAAGCAAGCCATGCCAAGTCAACTTTTCTTGCCAATATGAGCCATGAAATCCGCACACCCATGAATGCCATTATTGGTATGACAAGTATTGGTGTTGACGCCAATTCCCTTGATAGAAAAAATTATTGCTTTAGCAGAATTCATGAAGCGTCCTCGCATTTGCTTGGGGTTATCAATGATATTTTAGACATGTCTAAAATAGAAGCGGACAAGTTTGAACTTTCGTTTACAGAATTTAACCTTGAAGCCATGCTTAAGCGCGTGGTGAATGTGGTAAATTTTACTGTGGAAAGCAAAAAACAAAATTTTGTTGTTTCGCTTGAAGGCCTCATGGAACAGAATATTATTTCTGACGAACAGCGACTTGCACAAGTGGTGACAAATTTTCTTTCCAATGCCGTGAAATTTACTCCCGAAAGAGGGGATATTTCTCTTGTGGCAGCATGCAGGGACACTTCTGCCACAGTATGCGATGTGGAAATGCGTGTTTCTGACACGGGCATAGGCATGAGTGAAGAGCAAATGAACAGGCTTTTCCAATCTTTTTCACAGGCCGATAATAGTATTGCCAGAAAATTTGGCGGCACTGGGCTTGGCCTTGTTATTTCAAAGCGTATTGTGGAATTGCTTGGCGGGCATATTAATGTGGAATCAAAACTCAATAAAGGCACGACCTTTACTTTTTCCTTTACGGCTAAAAAGGGAAGTCTTGTAAACAAAAACATTTTTCAAACCGATGCCTCACAGTTGCGTGTGATGGTGGTGGATTCTTCAGAAATTGCTCGAGCGTCGCTAAAAGCTATGCTGGAAAACTTTGGTATAACGTGCCACTTGGCTGCCAGCGGCGAAGAGGCCATTAAGCTTGCTGTGCAACATGCTGAAAACCCATACCATATGGCCTTTATTGATATAGACTTATCCGACATGGAACCTTGTCATTTGTTGCAAGAAATGTCTAAAATAGCACACATGCCTACAATAGTAGGCATTATTCCTGCTTCTGCCCAAACCAAACTTACAAAAGAACAAGCTTCTTCTGTTGCCTATGTTTTGACAAAGCCTATATTTCCGTCAAACCTTGTAGATTGCTTAAATACCTGCATGGGCACTGTGAGAGATATGCAAGTGCAGGAAGTGGAAGTGCAACAAGATTTCACAGATCGTTTTAAAGGTTTTAAAATGCTCTTGGTGGAAGATGTAGAAATTAATAGAGAAATAGCCATGGCCATTTTGCAATTCACAGGTATTGACATTGAATGTGCAGAAAATGGTGTAGAAGCATGTGATATTATGGAAAAACGTGGCGAAGAATTTGATATTGTTCTTATGGATATTCATATGCCTTTGCGCGATGGCTATGAGGCCACAAGACAAATCCGCGCTTTTGATAATGCTCATGCTCAAAGTGTTCCCATGATTGCTTTGACTGCCAATGTATTTAAAGAAGATGTGCAAAGATGCATAGATGCCGGTTTAAATGACCACCTTGGCAAGCCTTTGGATTTAGACGACCTTTTAATTAAGCTTGATACATATTTACGCAAAGTAAATTCTTAAAAAACTAACCCGCAAATGTATTTCTTGATTGCATTTCGTGAAAAAAATCTTTTAATGGTCAAAAACTTGGCAACTCATTATAATTAAAGGTTTTTTTTTGTGCACAATGCCTTGACGAGCGCATGATTGCCGTGTATATTTCCTAAAGCCCCAATGTGTATATGCAGTTTTTTTGTTCAAAAAAAGTACTATATAAAGCCATTGTGGCGCTTGGATGTTTTCAAGTGTGTCTAGGGGTTTTATTCTTTTTATCCAACCAAGGACAATTACATGAGGAACGGTAAAACACTGCTACAAAGGATGCAAATGTTGGTGGTGCTTGCTGTGGTTGTAATGGTAGTGCATTGTACGGCGGCAAATGTTTTTGCTGCGCCGGAACTTGAAGCTACGGATAGCGGTGCGCCTTCAGCCATGGTCATTTTTCCTGTATCTAGTAACCCGGGAGCTTATGGCACCGGCATGCGACCCGCTGTTTTCAACCACTTAATTCACGAGCGAAAAATCGCAGAATGCGAAAGCTGTCACCATACGGGTGATATGGTTTCGTGTACAAGCTGTC
>CAYJHG010000233.1:0-3113 GCA_964369535.1 uncultured Desulfovibrionaceae bacterium | reverse complement strand
AAGCGAACCTTAGGTTCCCATCCAAGTTTTTCTTTGGCAAGGCTTATGTCTGGTTGGCGTTGCTTTGGATCATCTGCCGGCAA
Source organism: uncultured Desulfovibrionaceae bacterium (assembly GCA_964369535.1). Classification (GTDB taxonomy): domain Bacteria; phylum Desulfobacterota; class Desulfovibrionia; order Desulfovibrionales; family Desulfovibrionaceae; genus CAYJAD01. The sequence goes on along the minus strand of CAYJHG010000233.1, from coordinate 3,030 downwards.
TGGGGTATAAATAATTTTTGAGCTGCTGCCCGTTAAGGCCACCACTTGTTCTGCCAATTCCTTAATGGTAAATTCGCCGGGATTGCCCATATTCATGGGGCCTGTGAAATCTAAAGGAGAAGCCATAAAGCGTACCATAAGTTCCACAAGATCAGAAATATAACAGAAAGAGCGAGTTTGGCTGCCATCACCATAAATGGTAATATCTTTATTTTGCAGGGCTTGCATAATAAAATTAGACACCACACGGCCATCATTGGGGTGCATGCGCGGGCCATAGGTATTAAAAAGACGCCCCACTTTCACAGGCATATTATGCTCTCGATGATACGCAAAAAATAAAGTTTCAGCGCAACGTTTGCCCTCGTCATAGCAAGCCCTTGTGCCAATGGGGTTTACATGCCCCCAATAATCTTCGGTTTGGGGGTGCACATGAGGGTCACCATACACTTCTGAGGTGGAAGCTTGAAAAATCCGTGCTTTAAGGCGTTTGGCAAGACCTAAAGTATTAATGGCGCCGTGCACGCATGTTTTCACCGTATGCACTGGATCGTGCTGATAATGTATGGGGGAAGCCGGGCAAGCAAGATTATATATTTCGTCCACTTCAACATATAAGGGGAAGGTTATGTCGTGGCGCACAAGTTCAAAGCATTTATGATCCAACAAGTGTTCCACATTCAGGCGCGAGCTTGTAAAAAAATTGTCCACACAAACAACTTCATGTCCATCTTGTAGCAAACGCTCACAAAGATGCGAGCCCACAAAGCCGCTGCCACCAGTTACTAAAACACGTTTTCGTAAATGCATATTTCCTCCAGCAATTTGTGTAAATCATATAAAACCTTCTTACCCACAATGCAAATGAAATTTACAATCACAGCAGGAAAACCATGTATTAATACTTGCATGCCGCGGCCGCTCTTGTTATGAAAAGGGTATGTCAAAATCTATAGCCATATTTCTTCCCCCCATGCAAAATATCAGCGGGGGATTTTGGGTGCTTATAAAGCTTGGTAATCGCATGGCCGCTGAAGGCTATGACGTATGCTTTGTCATTCGTGAATACGATATGCCCTTTGCTGCCTATACCAACTTGGATCAAATGTCTGAAGTTCCCGTTATTCAATGGGCCGACATGCAGCTTACTCCAGATCATGTGTGGATAGTGCCCGAAGGTTGGAGCAATGCCCTTGCCCTTGGCTTAAAAGCCGGTTCACGCTGTATAAGTTATATGCAAAATTGGGCTTTTTCTTTGCGCAATTTACCGGACAATACTCGTTGGGATCAACTGCCCATAGATTTTTTGCACGTTTCAGAGCCTGTGCAATATTGCCTTGAACACATCACCGGTAAATCAGGCCCCATATTACGCCCAAGCATAAACACAGAACTCTTTTACCCTCAAAAATTACCAAGCTTGGAACATCCCATACATGACGTCATACGCATAGCTTGGATGCCGCGCAAAAACAAAATTTTTGGCGAACAAATACAAGACGCCCTCATGCAACGCTTGGCTCACAAAAACCCGCATATCCATGTAGAATGGGTTGAAATTCATCGTCAACCACATGAAGCTGTGGCAGAAATATTGCGCTCATGCCACATATTTTTATCCACAGGCTTTCCCGAAGGCTGCCCCTTGCCACCGCTGGAAGCCATGGCCTCTGGCTGTATTGTGGTGGGTTTTGCCGGCCTTGGCGGTTGGGATTATATGCGCCAAGTATCTTTGCCTAATGTACCCATGACTTTTTTGGCTACCCCCACATGCCCCTTACGCCCAGTTCCTTTTGGGGGCAATGGCTTTTATGTGGCCGATGCCCATGTGCTTGATGCCACTTTAGCCCTTGAGCAAGCTTGTCTTACCTTGCACCAAGGCGGTCCAGAACTTGCCGCAATACGCGATAATATCGCAGAAACAGCCCGATGTTATAGTGAAAGTGCCCTACAGAAAAATTTACGAGAACTTTTACCTTTTTTTATTAGCTAATTTATGTCCAAAAAAAAAATAACCTCACCAGAGCCCCAAAACCATGCCTTGGCTTTTTGCGGCGTGGACAGCCATGCCCATTTGGATTCAAGCTCTTTTGATGCTGACAGAGAAGAAATTCTTGCCCGCGCCAAATCATGCGGCATTGCCCATATTGGAAATGTTTTTGTAGGTTTACCAAACTACCTAGCCCGCAAACATTATTTTGACACTCACGCGGAAGTTTTTTTCATATTGGGCATACACCCTTGCGACGCCCATACCGCAAGCGAAGAACACCTTGCCGGCATAGAAGAAGCTTTTTTACAAGAGCCGCGCTTAAAAGCCCTTGGTGAAATTGGCCTTGATTATTATTGGGACTCTTGCCCAAAAGACGTGCAAATGCAGGTTTTTATACAGCAACTACACATAGCCAAAAAACTTGCAAAGCCTGTGGTCATTCATTGCCGAGACGCCTTTGAGCACACCATTGCCATATTGGAAAAAGAAGGCTGCAAGGACTATCCTCTGCTATGGCACTGCTTTGGTGGCACTAAGGCCGAAGTAAAACGCCTTGTGCACAATGGCTGGCACATATCTATTCCTGGCCCGGTGAGCTATCCCAAAAATGAATTCTTGCGCGAGGCTGTGCAACATATCCCTTTAGAAAGACTCATGCTTGAAACTGATTGCCCCTATTTGAGCCCCAATGAATGGCGCGGCAAAAGAAATGAACCGGCACTAACGGTATTTACGGCAAAAACCGTGGCCACAGCTCGAAACATAGACACTGAAGAACTTTGGCACGCTTGCGGAGCGAATGCCAAACGATTTTTTGGCCTACAATACGATCAATAAGCTGCTGAAGTCGCTTTGAGGTACAGTCATGCTTAAAAACAAGCTCAACATTACCAATGCCATAGAACTTGCCCATAAGGAAGAAGAAATCAGCAAGCAAAAGGCTGTGCGCATGTATGAAACAGATTTTTTAAGCAGCCTTGTTGCCGGAAGCTTTGCTGCTCTTGCCGCCATACACGCATATCTTTTTGATGAAATTT
>CAYJHG010000232.1:0-3116 GCA_964369535.1 uncultured Desulfovibrionaceae bacterium | reverse complement strand
GCCCTGGTTTTTCCTTAAAGCAAGAAGCCATTGGTTATGCCTGTATGGCAGAAATACCTTGTGTTGTAGTTAACGTACAGCGCGCAGGCCCCTCCACAGGTCTTGCCACCAAAGTGGCTCAAGGCGATGTAAACCAAGCCCGTTGGGGTACACATGGCGACCATAGCATTGTGGCCATGACCGCATCGTCCATCCAAGACACATTTGATATCACTATAGAAGCATTTAACATTGCCGAAACATATCGTACACCTGTTATCATCTTACTTGATGAAATAGTGGGTCATATGCGTGAAAAGCTTGTTATTCCGCCGAAAGGTGAAATTGAAGTGGTTGACCGCTTACGCACTACAGTGAAAAAAGGGCTTAACTATCACCCTTACTTACCACGCGAAGACGGTCGCTTGCCCATTTCTGACTTTGGCGGTGTTCACCGTTATAATGTTACGGGCTTATATCACGACATCTTTGGATTCCCAACAGAAAACCCAGATCAGGTGAGAAGACAAATATATCACTTGGTAGACAAAATTGAAAACAGAGCGCATAAACTTGCCCGCTGGAAAGAATATCACCTTGAAGATGCTGAGCACATTATCGTTTCTTATGGTTCTTCTGCCAGAAGTTCCCGCGAACTTGTGGAGTCGCGCCGTATGAAGGGTGACCGCATTGGCCTTTTAGAATTACAAACCATCTGGCCTTTCCCCGCTCAAATTGTGCGTGAAAAAACAAAACATGCCAGAAATATCTTTGTGGTAGAAATGAATATGGGACATGTTAAAGAGCAAGTAAAACATTGTGTTGTTAATCCTGAGCGTGTGTTCCTTGTGAACCGCTTAGACGGCATGCTTGTAAGCCCTGAGGATATTGGAGCTGTTATGCGCACTATCGAAGGAAGGGGGTTCTAAAATGTCTATAAGAAATTATATTCGTGAACGCTCTTTCCCACACATTTGGTGCCCAGGCTGTGGCCACGGTACCATTATGAACGGCATATTACATGCTGTGGAAAGCATGGGTTATGAAAAATCCGACATGTGTATGGTTTCCGGCATTGGTTGTTCTGCCCGTATTTCAGGCTACTTGGACTTCCACACCATGCATACCATGCACGGGCGCGCTTTGGCCTGTGCCACAGGTTTAAAGCTGACCAACCCCAAATTAAATGTTATTGTGCCCATGGGTGATGGCGACGCCACAGCCATTGGCGGTAACCACTTTATTCATGCTTGTCGTCGTAATATCAATATGACAGCCGTTGTTATGAATAACCGCATTTATGGCATGACCGGCGGCCAATACTCTCCCCTTTCCGGTGAGGGCACCTTGGCAACCACTGCTCCTTATAAGAGCATAGACCCTGCCTTTAACATAACAGAACTTGCTCTTGGAGCTGGAGCTTCTTTTGTGGCTCGCACATCGGCTTTCCATGTGAAAGAAATTCAAAACATATTGAAAAAAGCTTTTGAGCACAAAGGTTTTTCTGTTGTTGAAATCATGTCTCAATGCCCCACATATTTTGGTCGCAAAAACAAAATTGGTGGTGCTATTGAGCTTTTGGAATTCTACCGTGACAATACAGTGCCCATTGGCTCTAAAAAGTTGGAAGAAAATCCAAATCTCATAGAAAGAGGCATCTTCCGTCAAGTAGAAAGACCAGAGTATTGCGAAGAATATGCAAAACTCGTTGCTAAAGTTCAGGGGTAAATCATGGAAAAACATAACTTTTTAATGTCTGGCTCTGGTGGACAAGGTGTCATATCCATGGCTATCCTTTTGGCTGACGCAGCTGCTATTTATGAAGGACGCAATGCCCTTCAATCGCAGTCTTACGGTCCTGAAGCTCGTGGTGGCGCTACTCGTTCAGACGTTATCATATCTGATGGTCCCATTTTCAACCCAAAGGTTGTGCAACCTCATTACCTTGTGGCCTTAACCAACGAAGCCATGGGCAAGTATTTGCCGCTCATCCGTCCGGGTGGCGTATGCTTATACGACTCTGACCTTGTGGTTATTGACCCGCGTGCAGACGCTTTGCGCAAACCCTTGCCCATGTATCAAGCTGTTATGGATACCCTTGGCAAGCCACAAGCTTTCAACGTGGTAGTGCTTGGTGCGCTCATCACCATAACCGAGATTGTATCAAAGCAATCCTTGGAAAAGGTGCTTACAGCCCGCTTCCCCAAAGCATTTCACGAAAACAATTTAATTGCTTTGAACCTTGGCATTGATTTGGCCAAATCATTAGCCGACTAAAACTAGTATAACAAAAGCCCTTGAATATTACTTTCTTGGGCTTTTTTTATAAAGTGTAAAAGGCATATACAAAAAAAATTTTTACCTAAGGTATCTTTATTTATGAACATTCATGAGTATCAAGCCAAAGAACTACTTGCCGCATACGGTGTGGCAGTGCCCAAGGGTGGCGCTGCAGCCACTGTGGACGAGGCACTCACTGTTGCCAAAACTTTACCCGGGCCTGTTTATGTGGTTAAAGCACAAATCCATGCTGGCGGCCGCGGCAAAGGCGGCGGTGTTAAAGTATGCAAAACCCTTGATGAAGTTAAAGAAGCAGCCAGCTCTATTTTGGGTATGCAACTTATAACACACCAAACCGGCCCAGAAGGTCAACTTGTTAAAAAAGTTTGGGTAGAAGACGGCACCAACATTGCCAAAGAATTATACCTTGCCATAGTTCTTGACCGTGGTTCTGAGTGCTTAACCATTATGGCTTCCCCTGACGGCGGTATGGATATTGAAGAAGTTGCAGAAAATCACCCTGAGCGCATCTTCACCGTTCGCCTTGACGGCGCCCACCAAGTTTGGCCCTTTCAAGCGCGCCAATTGCTCTTTGGTTGCGGCTTAACTCCTGCTCAAGTAGGTCAAGGCGTTAGCCTCATTACTAACTTGGTAAAACTTTGCGTAGAAAAAGACGCCACCCAAGTGGAAATTAATCCCTTAGCCGTCAATGCTGATGGCGACCTTGTGGCTCTTGATGCTAAAATGAATTTCGACGAAAGCGCCTTAAAGCGCCATCCTGACATCCAAGCCCTTGAAGACCCGGACGAAGCCGATCCATTGGAGCTTAAAGCCGCACAACTTGGCGTTAACTATGT
>CAYJHG010000231.1:0-3128 GCA_964369535.1 uncultured Desulfovibrionaceae bacterium | reverse complement strand
CCGTTGGCATAGCCTCGTATATCTTTTATGCGTGCGATTATTTTGTATGGCCATGTTTAAGGCTTTGCTTTCGCCCACAAGCACTACCAATTTTTTACCGCGCGTGACACCTGTATACACAAGATTGCGTTGTAAAAGCATATAGTGCTGCGTCATAAGAGGTATAACCACAGCGGGATATTCCGAACCTTGTGATTTATGTATGGAAATGGCATAGGCGGGAATGATTTCGTCTAGTTCATTGAAGTCATAGGGCACATTACGCTCATCAAAACGCACGGTAAGTGTGCGCTCCTTTGTATCCACAATAATTATGCGCCCAATATCACCATTGAAAATATCTTTTTCATAATTATTACGTATTTGCATAACTTTGTCGTCAAGGCGATATATTTTATCGCCACGCTGCACTTGTTGGTCTTTAGGCAAATATTCTACACCAAGAGCTTCTTGCAAAAGGGTGTTTAAATTGCCAGAACCCACTGCCCCCTTATGCATGGGTGTGAGCACTTGAATGTCTTCGGTGGGATGCAGGCCAAAGCGTCGCGGAATATGATTTTTAACAATGTCCACCACCTTGGCCGCCGCTTGTTCCGGAATGGATTCGTGTATAAAATAAAAATCAGTAATTTTGCCTTTATGCGATGCCAAATCAGGAACTTGCCCTTTGTTCATCATGTGTGCACTGCGTATGATTTCACTTTCTGCTGATTGGCGAAAAATTTCTGTAAGCTCCACCACAGGCACAGCTTTTGAAGCAATTATATCTTTAAGCACATTACCAGGCCCCACAGATGGAAGCTGGTATACATCGCCCACCAAAACCAGCGTGGCACCAAGGGGCGCAGCTTTTAAAAGATGATAAAAAAGCTGAGTGTCCATCATGGAAGCTTCATCAACGATGAGCAAAGAGCAAGCTAAAGCATTGTTTTCATTGCGAGCAAAGCCGTCTTCGCGCGGATTGTATTCCAGTAGGCGGTGAATGGTTTTGGATTCGCGTTTTGTGGCTTCGGCCATGCGTTTTGCGGCACGCCCAGTGGGAGCGGCCAAAAGGATTTTGGCGCGAGATTTTTCAAAAACCTTAATAATGGTTTGAATAATTGTGGTTTTTCCTGTGCCGGGGCCGCCGGTAAGCACCATGATTTTGGCTTTTGTGGCTGTGTATACAGCTTCCACTTGCTCAGGAGCCAAGGTCATATTGTTTGTTTGAATTTCTGCAACAACTTCTGCCACAGTATCTTTAGCATTGTCAAAGCGTATGGACTTTGGCGAGTGCAAAATGCGCTTCATATAAAATGCTGTTTTGCTTTCACAATGGTAAAAACGGGAAAGAAAAATGCCTTCTTCGCCGTCCATTTCTTCAGAAACTATGCGCTCTTGCACTGTAAGTTCTTGGATAGCGTCTTCCACCAAGTCGTAGGGAATTTCCAATTGATCGCTGGTCATTGTTAATATGGCGTCTTTTGGCATATACACATGCCCATCGTCATTGCACTTGCTAAGTATATACAAGAGGCCGGCTTGAGCGCGCAAGGGGTGCTCTTTGCAAAATCCAAGTTTTTGCGCAGCTTTATCTGCAGAAATAAAACCAATTCCGCGAATGTCCATAGCCAGGCGATAGGGGTTTTCTTTCACAATTTCTAAAGCTTCGCTGCCATAATGCTTATAAATGCGCACAGCATAATTAGCTGTAATTCCATGCGGTTGTAAGAATACCATGAGTTCGCGTATGCCGCGGTGTTCAGCCCAACCTTGCACTATATTGGCATAGAGCTTTTTGCCAATACCGCTGATTTCGTGCAGTCTTGTGGGTTCTTCGTCTAAAATGCGAATGGTTTCTGTGCCAAATTTTGCCACAATTTTACCGGCCACCGATTCTCCAACACCCTTTATGAGCCCTGAAGCAAGGTACAAGCGTATGCCTTCAGTGCTTGAAGGCAGCACTTCTTCGCAGCTTTCTATCTGGATTTGCCGTCCAAAGCGGGCATTGGTAACCCATGTGCCCTTAATATGCAGACGCACGCCCAATTGCGGACTGAGCATGTGCCCAATGGCTGTGCTTGCGTCTTTAGCTCCTTCGGGCATGACGCTTAACACAGTGTAGCCATTACTTTCATTATGAAAAATAATGCGTTCTACATGGGCAACTACATCCACAGGGGTGTCGGTTATGTCCAAAAGGCTTGTATGGCTCATGACAAAATAGTTGGTTAAAGTTCTAAGGAGGCCACAGCGTCCAAAGTCTTTTGCAAGTGTTCATCGGTGTGCACAAAGCTCATCATAGCTGCTTCAAAAGAAGCCGGAGCAATATAAATGCCTTTTTGGCGCAAAGCCTTATAAAATCGTGTAAAGAGAGCGGTGTCTGTGCGTTTTACGCCGTCAAAATCCCATACTTCTTCCTTGCTAAAGAAGGGGCAAAACATGGGACCAAGAGCCGGCACACGCACATCAATACCTTTTTTCTGCAAAATAATTTCCATTTCTTTGGCAAAGTTGGCTGTGCGCTTTGCAAGGGCTTTATAATCTTGCTTGCGCAAAATACGCAAGGTAGCAAGGCCGGCGGCCATGGCCAAAGGGTTGCCGGATAAAGTTCCGGCTTGGTACACATCTCCGCTCGGGGCAATGCGCTCCATGTATTGACGTTTACCGCCATAGGCACCCACAGGCAAACCACCGCCTATGATTTTACCAAAAGTGGTCAAATCGGGGGTGATATTGTAATATTCTTGCGCGCCGCCATAGGCTAAGCGAAAACCTGTGATAACTTCGTCAAAGATGAGCAAAGAACCGTGAGTAGTGCAAAGCTCGCGTAATCCTTCTAAAAAACCTGCTCGCGGGGGCACAAGGCCCATGTTGGCAGCTACAGGCTCAACAATAACAGCGGCCAAATTTTGCCCTTCAGCGGCAAAGATTTCTTTGACTTTTTCTAAATCATTATAGGGTGCTAATAATGTATCGGCCACCACGGCTGCCGGAACACCTGGGGTACCAGGAATAGATAGGGTGGCTATGCCACTGCCGGCCGCAGCCATAAAGGGATCAGCGTGGCCATGGTAACAACCAATAAATTTAAGCACTTTATCACGACCGGTAATGCCTCGGGCAAGGCGCAAAGCGCTCATGGTGGC
>CAYJHG010000230.1:0-3129 GCA_964369535.1 uncultured Desulfovibrionaceae bacterium | reverse complement strand
AAACAGATATTTATGCCTTAACCGACAGCAATTTAAGCTTAGGGCGTTCGGTGGAAGAAGTGGCCAAGGCTCTGCTTTTGGCCGGTGTAAAAATTTTGCAATATCGCGAAAAAAAGCTTAAAGGTGCAGATATGTTGCGCGAATGCAAACTTTTGCGCGCCATGACCCTAGAAGCCGGTGCTTGCTTTATTGTCAACGACCACATAGACATTGCCATGCTTGTGGATGCTGATGGTGTGCATGTGGGGCAAGAGGATTTACCCTTGCCAGAAGTGCGTAAGCTTGTGGGGCCGCAAAAAATTATAGGTCTTTCCACTCATAATCCCGAGCAAGCGCGTGAAGCTGTGAGCCTTGGGGCAGATTATATTGGCGTAGGGCCCATTTTTGCCACCAAAACCAAAGAAGATGTGGTAGCGCCCGTAGGTTATACATACTTAGATTTTGTAGCCGCCCATATAAACATACCCTTTGTGGCCATTGGCGGCATAAAAAGGCATAATATTGCAGAAGTAAAAGGGCATGGCGGCGCTTGTTGTGCCTTGGTTTCTGAGCTTGTGGGTGCAGAAGATATTGCAAAAAGAGTTGCAGAAGTGCGCAGCGCCATGCACGGGAAAAAGTAATATTAGGAAATATATATGTCGAAAGTACTTAGTAATACAGACCCTTTTCAACCGGATTTTAGCAAAGGTCTTGTGGCAGCCATTGCCCAAGATGCGCAGAGCAAAGAAGTGCTTATGCTTGCATGGATGAATGAAGAAGCTTGGCAAAAGACCCTTGCCACAGGTGAAGTTCATTATTTTAGCCGCAGTCGGCAAAAACTTTGGCACAAGGGTGGCACTTCCGGCCATGTGCAAAAAGTTAAAGCCATTGCCCTTGACTGTGATAATGATGCTGTTATTTTGCATGTGGAGCAAGTGGGCGGAGCGGCGTGTCATACGGGCTATCGCACCTGCTTTTACCGTGAACTTAAAGACGGCGCAGTCAATATTTGCGCCCCTATTTTATTTAATCCTGAGGAGATATATAAATGACCCAGCCTATTTTAAAATTGGGTGTGCCTAAGGGCTCGTTGGAAGACGCCACCATAAATCTTTTTGAGCGTGCCGGCTGGAAAATACGCAAACACCACCGCAATTATTTTCCTGATATCAATGACCCGGAAATCACCGCTTCCCTGTGTCGCGTACAAGAAATAGGGCGCTATGTCATGGACGGTGTTTTGGATGTAGGTTTAGCCGGTCTTGATTGGCTTATGGAAACAGAAGCTCTTGAGCATGTGGTGCGTGTTTCAGATCTTATATACTCCAAATCTTCCAACCGTCCTGCCCGTTGGGTTTTGGCAGTGGCTGGAGATTCTCCATATTATAAACCAGAAGACCTTGCAGGCGCTCGCATTGCCACAGAGCTTGAAGGCTTAACACGCAAATATTTTGCCGATAGAAACATAGACGTGAGCATTTTTTATTCTTGGGGTGCCACCGAAGCCAAAGTGGTGGAAGGTTTGGCCGACGGCATTGTGGAAGTTACAGAAACAGGCACCACCATACGCGCCCACGGCTTACGCATTATTGACGAAATAATGTGTAGTAATACTGTGCTCATAGCCAACAAAGAAGCCTATGCCGACCCTGTGCGCAGAGCTAAAATCGAGCAGATTAACCTGCTTTTGCAAGGGGCATTGCAGGCCGAAAGCCTTGTGTGTTTAAAACTCAATGCGCCGGCGTCCAATTTGGACACCATTTTAGATCTTTTGCCGGCTCTAAATTCGCCCACGGTGTCGCCTTTGCGTAATACAGAATGGCTTTCGGTGGAAACCGTTGTGGGCACAGGCTTAGTGCGTGATATCATACCCAAATTACGCGCCGCCGGTGCTGAGGGTATTATTGAATACGCATTGAACAAGGTGATATAATGACAGAAGATAGTAGTAAAAGCCTTTTGGATTCTTTGCCGGAATTGCAAAAAGACGAAAAATTTATTTTTGCTTGCAATGAAACAGTGGCGTGTTTTAATCGTTGCTGTGCAGAATTGACACTTCCTTTAACTCCTTATGATGTAATGCGTTTGTGTCAAAACCTTGAGGTAAAGAGCGAAGAATTTTTGCGCACGCATACCCAAATGCGCACCTTTCCCGATACGGGCTTTCCCTTACCCTTATTAAAAATGCTGGACGGACCTTCAGAGCCTTGCCCTTTTGTGACGCCGGCCGGCTGTTCTGTGTATGAAGATAGACCTGGGGCTTGCCGCACCTATCCTTTGGGGCGCGGCACCAAGGTTGGGGAAGATGGGCACGTGGTGGAGCGCTTTTTCATCGTACAAGAAGAACATTGCCGCGGCTTTGATACCGGCAAAGAATGGACAGCCCACTCGTGGCTTAAAGACCAAGGGCTTGAGCCTTATAATGAATCCAATGACCGCTATATGCAGCTCATGGCCAAGGTAAAATCTTCCGGTGCGCCTGTTTCGCCCAAAATGGGCACCATGGTTATTTTATGTTTATATCAGCCCGATCGTTTTAGGCAATTTTTGGCAGAAATGAAAATATTTGCTAAGCTTGAAATCACCACCGAACGATGTAGTGACATCATGGCGCACGATATTGCTTGCCTTGATTTTGCCTATGAATGGCTGGAAATAGTGATGTTTGGCGAATGTGCCACCCTAAAACGCAAAGATACATAAATTATGGAATTTCCAGCGCACCCAAAAATATGGCAAGCAAAAGCCTTGGCTACGGAACTTGCAGTATTACGCGAAGAAAATTCTTCTTTGCGCGTGGTTTTTACCAATGGTTGCTATGATATTTTGCACCCTGGGCATGTGGATCTTTTGGCGCGCGCCAAAGCGCATGGCCATGTGCTCGTGCTTGGTTTAAATACCGACGCTTCGGTGCGCCGCTTGGGTAAGGGCAGCACCAAGGAAGAAAGACCCATACAATCTTTGGAAGTCCGCGCCTTTATGGCTGCACATTTGACCAGTGTAGATTACGTTACCCATTTTGACGAAGACACGCCTTTAGAGCTTATTACGCTTTTGCAGCCCCATGTGCTCATTAAAGGTGGCGATTGGCCTGTGCAAAGTATAGTGGGTGCCAAAGAAGTCATGGACGCTGGGGGTGCAGTGTTTAGC